>NZ_JAIUIQ010000027.1:0-82458 GCF_020165735.1 Mesorhizobium sp. B283B1A | reverse complement strand
CTGCGCGGCGACCTCCCCCATCAAGGGGGAGGTAAAGGAGTTGCATGACCGACTACAGCACCCTCATCGACGCCGAGACCTGGGCGTTCATCGAGCGCACCAATTCCTATTACCCGCCCGATACGATCGACTACACGATCGCCGAACAGCGCGCGATTTATGACCGCATGTGCCGGGAATTCTTTGCCGGCTATCCCGAGGGCGTTTTGGTCGAAACCTCGGCGATAGCGACATCGACGCACGACATCCCGATCCGCCTTTACCGCAGCGCGCACCAGGCAGCGGCGACGGTGCTCTATGTCCATGGCGGCGGCTTCATCCTTGGCGGGCTGGACAGCCATGACGATGTCTGCGCCGAACTCTGCGCCCGCACCGGATATGAGGTGGTCTCGGTCGACTACCGGCTGGCGCCGGAGCACCTGCATCCGGCCGCCTTCGACGATGCCATGAGTGCCTTCGAATGGGCTGCGTCTACCCGCGATTGCCCCATAGTGCTTTGCGGCGACAGCGCTGGCGGCAATCTCTGCGCCGCCGTCAGCCATGCCACGCGCGGCCAAGCAAAACGCCCGTTTGGCCAAGTGCTGATCTATCCCGGCCTCGGTGGCGACCGCTCGCGAGGCTCTTATGTGACGCATGCGGAGGCGCCGATGCTGACGGCGCGCGATATAGAATTCTACAAGCATATCCGCACCGGCGGAGTGGACCGGACCGGCGACATAACGCTGTCGCCGCTCGCCGACGCCGATTTCGCCAATCTGCCGCCGACGGTGCTGATCACCGCGCAGTGCGACCCGCTGTCATCAGACGGCGAGGCCTATCGCGATCGCGTCGTCGCCGCCGGCGGACGGGCATATTGGTTCGAGGAACCGGGACTGGTGCACGGCTATCTCCGGGCCAGGCATACGGTCGGCCGCGCCCGCGCCAGCTTCACCCGGATCGTCGACGCAGTGGCGGCCCTCGGCCAGGGCGCCTGGCTCTGGTGAGCGCAGGCTGGCCACCCAAATTTACTGTATAGCCGCGGCCGCTGCCCGGCCTGCGCCGCGGCCGGAGAAGATGCAGCCGCCGAGGAACGTGCCTTCCAGCGCGGCGTAGCCATGCACGCCGCCGCCGCCGAAACCGGCGGCCTCGCCAACCGCATAGAGTCCCGGCACCGGCTGGCCATCCTCGCCCAGCACGCGGCTGTCGAGATCGGTCTGCAGGCCGCCCAGCGTCTTGCGGGTCAGGATGTTGAGACGCACCGCGATCAGCGGGCCATTCGCCGGGTCGAGCATCTTGTGCGGCCTGGCCGTGCGGATCAGCCGGTCACCGAGATAGGCTCGCGCGCCGCGCAGCGCGGTGACCTGCATGTCCTTTGAGAACGGATTATCGAGCTGCCGGTCGCGGGCGCGGATTTCGCGCTCGACCTGCCCAAGCTGGAGCAGCGGCTCGCCGCCGGCCAGCGCGTTCATGCGGGCAACCAGCTTAGAAAGATCGGCCTCGACGATGAAGTCCTCGCCCTTCTCCATGAAGGCTTTCACCGGTCCCGGAATGCCAGAGGTGGCACGGCCGAGCACCTGTCGCCAGCTCTTGCCGGTCAGATCCGGGTTCTGCTCCGAGCCCGACAGGGCGAACTCCTTCTGGATGATTTTCTTGGTCAGGATGAACCAGGAATAATCGAAGCCGGTGCCCATGATATGGCTGAGTGTGCCCAGCGTGTCGAACCCAGGATAGAGCGGCACGGGCAGGCGTTTGCCTCGCGCATCGAGCCACAGCGACGACGGGCCAGGCAGGATACGGATCGCGTGGTCGGTCCAGATCGGCGCCCAGTTCTTGATGCCCTCGACATAGTGCCACATGCGGTCGCGGTTGATGATCGAGCCGCCGGCCTGCTCCGTGATCGCCAGCATGCGGCCGTCGACATGGTCGGGCACGCCGGTGATCATGCGCTTTGGCGCCGCGCCAAGCCGCTTGGGCCAATTTTCCCGGACAAGCTGATGGTTGGCGCCAATGCCGCCGGAAGCGACGATCACCGCTTGTGCATGAAGTTCGAAATCGCCTGATATTTCGCGCGAGCTCTTGTGGCCGCGCTCGACCGTGCTCGGCTCAAGGATATCGCCGCGCACACCAGTGACGGCAGCGCCCGTCCGCGTCAGTTCGTTGACGCGGTGGCGGAATCTGAAGCTGATCAAGCCGCGCTTTTGCGCCTCGCGTACGCGCAGGACGAAGGGTTCCAGCACGCCGGGGCCGGTGCCCCAGGTGATATGGAAGCGCGGCACCGAATTGCCGTGCCCGATGGCATTGCCGCCGCCGCGTTCGGCCCAGCCGACCACGGGGAAAAATTTCAGGCCGCGCTCCATCAGCCAGGAGCGCTTCTCGCCGGCGGCGAAGCCGACATAGGCTTCCGCCCATTTGCGGGGCCAGTGATCTTCCGGCCGGTCGAAAGCGGCGGTGCCCAGCCAGTCCTCGAGCGCCAGATCATGCGAATCGCGGATGCGCATGCGCCGCTGCTCAGGCGAATCGACGAGGAAAAGCCCGCCGAACGACCAGAACGCCTGGCCGCCCAGCGACTGCTCCGGCTCCTGGTCGACGATGATGATCTTCTTGCCGGCCTCGGCAAGTTCGGCGGCCGCAACCAGCCCAGCCAGGCCGGCGCCCACAATGATCACATCCGCATCGTCAGCCATTGCCCCTCCGAGAGTTAGCCGGCTATTTTAATGCAAGCAGCTAGACAGCCTCCCAGCCGTCTTTGCCGCCGGCGCGGAAGATGGCGTCGATGACCTTCTGGTTGAGCACGGACTCCTCCAGTGTGAAGACGCGCTCCTTGCCGCCTTGCGCCGCCCGCGCGAAGGTCTCGACCTCCAGCCGGTATTGCTGCGTGCCCGGAAAGCGGAACACCTGCGCCTCGCTATGATTCTGGTTGTGCAGTTCGACGCGGTGATGGTCGTAGAGGCCGGCATTGAACGGAGAAAAGATCTCGATGAAACCGTTCTCGCCGTGGAACACCATCACCTGCCGAGCCGCCATCTGCGTCGACAAATAGAAGGACAGTTCGAAGTCGCCGAAATCGGCGCGGATCGAGGAGTAGATATCAGTGCCGAATTTCTTGTCGCGCTCGATCGTCGCCTGCACGCGCAGCGGCTCCTTGCCGGTCGAAAAGCGCGTCGACACGGTCGGATAGACACCGATGTCGGGCAGCGCGCCACCGCCGAGATCGAGCTGGTTGCGCATGTTGTTGGGATCGACATTGTAATAGGAAAAAGCGCCCTGCACGTGGCGCAGCCGGCCGATGGCGCCGCTGGCGATGAGATCGCGCACCTTGATCCACTGCGGATGATAGATGACCATGAACGCCTCGCAGACCAGCACCTTCTTCCGGTCGCGCAGCTTGATCAGCGGCGGGATGTCCTTGGCGTCGAGTGCCAGCGGCTTTTCCACCAGCACATGCTTGCCGGC
Organism: Mesorhizobium sp. B283B1A; assembly: GCF_020165735.1. NCBI lineage: Bacteria > Pseudomonadati > Pseudomonadota > Alphaproteobacteria > Hyphomicrobiales > Phyllobacteriaceae > Mesorhizobium > Mesorhizobium sp. B283B1A. The sequence goes on along the minus strand of NZ_JAIUIQ010000027.1, from coordinate 79,026 downwards.
TTCGATGGCCTTCGCCGTCCATTCGACATGCTGCGAGGTCGGCAGCGGGATGTAGACGCCGTCAATGTCCTTGGAGGCAAGCAGTTCCTCATAGGAGCCGAAAGCATGGTGCGCACCGAAGCGCTCGGCCAGTGCCTTGGCCTTCGACAGGTCGCGGCTGGCGATCGCCGACAGCACGCCGTTCTCCGCCTCGACAATTGCCGGCAACAACTGCTCGCGGCCGATCTTGGCCGTCGACAACACACCCCATCGGAACATCACGCTTCTCCATGTCGATTTTTACAGGCGACGAGGTTTGCCTGAAATCGCCAGAAAAGCCAATGCGATGTGCCGTGGCAACTAACCGCTTACCCCAAGGTCAGCCCCGCTTACCCCCGGGTCAGCTCCGCTTACCCCCGGGTCAGCTCCGCTTACCCGTCAGCGACATGTCGAAGTTGACGATGTTGGAATAGAGCGGCGTGCCGACATCCATGCCGTAACGCGACCTCAGCACCTTGCCGGTGACATGGAATTTGATCGTGCCGCCCTTCGACCCGTCGAACTCGGCGGTGAACTTTTCCGCAAACGTCTTGCCGCGTGCCGTCAGCCGGCCGGTGACAAGCGCCGATGTGTCGCCGGTGCGGGTCACGCTGGTCGAACGGAACTGGATCTCCGGGCTGTTGGCCGCATCGAACACAGCGTCGGAGCGCAGGAAGGCATCGATGCGGCCCTGGCCGGTGCCGACGCTTTCCGGATAGATGGTAAAGTCGACCTTGGAGCGCCCGACATCGGAATTGTCGATGCGGATCGTGCCCTTGAAGCGGCCGAAGGCGCCATCGAAGCCCCCGCCACCGGCCTTGCCGATGGTGAAACGGATGCTGGAGGCTGCCGGATTGATCGTATAGCTGCCGGCGGCCTCGCCAAGCGAAATGGCCGCTGAAACAGGCATGGCAAGACAAGCGGCAACCGCCGCAAATCCGAAGATGCGTGCATACATGGGGAGTAATCCTTTTTGGAGGCAACGCTGTTCGCGTCCTCGCCCCACCAACGAACCAACTGCCAGTTCTATTCCCGGCCAGATCTAATCCCGGCTTGACGAAGGCGTGATCATGCGCGTGAGCACGCTGTCGCGCAGCAGGAAGTGATGGCGCAACGCGGCAGCGACATGCAGCGCGACCAGCGCGATGCCGGCATAGGCGAGATACCAATGCACAGATGCCCAGAAGCTTTCGGCAAAGTCGGACTCGGCGAGCGGCAGGTTGGGCATCACGAACAGGTTGAATGGCATGGTTGGGATTTCCAGCGTCGAGACCGACACCAATGCCCAGCCCGATAAGGGCAAGGCGATCTGGAAGGCATAGAGCGCTAGATGCGCCATCGGCCCGGCGCGCCGCTCAAGCGTGCCGACCGAGGACGGCAAGGCAGGCGCCGCATTGCCGAGCCGCCATGCGATGCGCAGGATGACGAGGCCAAGCAGCAGGAAGCCCAGGGATTTGTGCAGTTGGATCAGCTCGAAGGCGGCGCGCTGGCTGCTGAGCCGCACCATGACCAAGCCGAGGGCGAACTGGCCGATGAAGATAATCCCGATCAGCCAGTGAATAAGAATGGTTGCCCAGCCGTAGCGGGTCGCGGTGTTGGTGATAGCAGATTGCATGGGAGGCGAACGAACGGCAGGACGGGTTTCTTCCAGCGCTCCTCACCCTCGCCACAAGGGGGAGGGTAAAGCGCGCCTCATGCGCTCACCTTGAAGAAATCGACGAAAGCCCTTAGCGCTGGACGCATCTGCCGGCGGCTCGGATAGTAGACGAAGAACCCGTCGAAGGACGGGCACCAGTCCTCCAGCACGCGGATCAGCCTGCCGTCGGCGAGCGGCGCGCGGACATAGGGCTCGAAGACGAAGGCCAGCCCGGCGCCGTCGACCGCGGCTTGCGCGATCAGATGGTCTTCGTCGAGGATCAGCGGTCCTTCCACCGCCATCTCGATCGCCTCGCGCCCTTTCTCGAATTCCCAGCGGTAGAGGATGCCGCTGGAGAAGCGGAAGCGGATACAGCGATGGCCGGCAAGGTCGCGCGGATGGCGCGGCTTGGGGCTCGTCGCGAAATAGGCCGGCGCGCCGACCACCGCACCGCGAATATCCGGCCCGATGCGCACCGCGATCATATCGCGCTGCAGGCTCTCACCCAGTCGCACGCCGGCATCGAAGCCACCTTCCACCACGTCGGTGAAGCGGTCCTCGACGACGATCTCAAGCACGATGTCGGGATAGGCCGATGCAAAGGCGCCGAGCCGTGGCGTCAGCACCAGATGTGCTGCCGTGCGCGGCACGCTGAGCCGCAGATTGCCGGCGGGCCGGTCGCGCGCCTCGACCGCCGTCTCCAGAGCCAGGTCGATCTCAGACAGCGCCGGCCGCAGCCGTTCCAGCAATTGCGCGCCTTCTTCCGTGGGCGCGACACTGCGTGTGCTGCGCGACAGGAGGCGAACACCAAGCCGGGCTTCCAGACTGGACACTGCGTGGCTGACTGCCGACGGCGCGATGGCCAACTCCCTAGCGGCGCCGCGGAAGCTGCCGCATTGGGCGACGGTTGCCAGCACGGCCAGTTGGGAAAGGTTCGCTCGGTTCATTGATCTATATTCTAGAACAGCCCGTGCAAATGAGAGCCGATTATCGAACACAAGGCAAGACGCTATTTCTCCCGCATCGCAACAAGGAGACGCGTTATGCAAACCCGCAAGCTAGGAACTGAATTGAACGTCCACCCCGTCGGCCTCGGCTGCATGGGCATGAGCTTCGCCTATGGCGGCCAGCCGGAGGCTGAAGCGATCGCCACATTGCGCCGCGCCGTCGACATCGGCGTCAATTTCTTCGACACGGCGGAAGTCTATGGCCCCTACGACAACGAGATTCTCGTAGGCAAGGCGCTGAAGCCGGTGCGCGACAAGGTGACCATCGCCACGAAATTCGGCTTCAAGATACTGGAGGAAGGTGCCGGTATGGACCGCATGGCCGGCGTCGACAGCCGCCCCGAGCACGTCAAGGCTGTCGCCGAGGCATCGCTGAAGCGGCTGGGCACCGATGTGATCGACCTCTATTACCAGCATCGCGTCGATCCCAGCGTGCCGATCGAAGACACGGTCGGCGCCATGGCCGAACTGGTGCGCGAAGGCAAGGTACGGGCGCTCGGCCTGTCGGAAGCGAGCGCCGCGACCATCCGCCGGGCCCACGCCGTGCATCCGATCGCGGCCGTGCAGAGCGAATATTCGCTGTGGAGCCGCGACCCGGAAGACGAGGTGTTCGCCGTCTGCCGCGAACTCGGCATCGGCTTCGTTCCCTACAGCCCGCTGGGTCGTGGCCTGCTGACGGGCACGATCGCCAAGCCCGAGGCCTTGAGCGACGATGACTGGCGCCGCGGCCTGCCGCGCTTCCAGGCCGAGGCCATGGAAGCCAATGCTAAAATTGTCGCCACGCTGGAAAAGATGGCGGCTGAAAAAGGCATCACCTCGGCGCAGCTGGCGCTCGCCTGGGTGCTGCACCAGGGCGATTTCATCGTGCCGATCCCCGGCGCCCGCAAGATACGTCATCTGGAGCAGAACACGGCGGCGGCCGCGATCGAGCTGAGCGCGGCCGAGGTGGCGGCGATTGGTGACGCGCTTTCGCCCGATAAGGTGGTTGGCAAGCGCTACACGGAGGAGTTGCTGGCGCTGGTGAATGGGTGAGGAGCGCTTCGGCGCTCTTGTTGTGAGGCCGGCGCGAGGCACCCCCCTCTGTCCTGCCGGACATCTCCCCCTCATGGGGGGAGATCGGCTTTCCTTTCGGCTTTCGCTAATCGTCAACGTTGAGAGATGTGCGCGGCGGCCAAGCTGTCAATCTCCCCCCTTGAGGGGGAGATGGCCGGCAGGCCAGAGGGGGGCGTCTCGCGTCGACATTCCCTACCAAGGCACCACCGCAATCTCCGGCCAATATTCCTTCGCCCGCCTGCCCTTCGCATCATGCGTTCGCTGATTATCCATCACCCGGTTGGGCGTGATGCGGAACGAAAAGATATCGTCGAGCCCAAACGGCGCCACCAGCTCCAACCGCCCGTCGGCATCGTATCGCACCCCGACCGCATGGGTTTTCGAGGCAAAATGCCCAACCGAGTCGCTGGAACTCGTATAGCGCGGGCAGGGCTGCCCGAACTTCTGCGGATACCACAGATGCACCCGCGCCTGGTTGCGCACCTCGACCGGCAATGCCAGCCCTTCGAAATGCCGTGCGGCCCGGCGAATGACGGCGTCCTCGGCCTCGTAGGATAAATCCGCATCATCGAAATAGAACAAGTCGACATCTTTGATGCCGTAGCCCGACGGCTTGCCGGTCAGATGGTTCCAGACGCTGTTGTAGAGCGCGCCGGAAACCACCAGCCAGTCCGGAAGGTTGAGCGCTCGGGCACGCACCAGCGCTTCGCGGACGAGCGGATCGGCCGACACGATGTCGAGAAACGCTTCGCGTTGTGTTTCGAACGGCAACCCGGAATAGCGCAGATGGTCCATCGTCTTTTGGAGGACGATTCGCCATCTGCCCGCAATCCATAATTCCTGCGCAATTCCGGACGGAAAACCGCTAAACACTTTTCCTGGAATTGCTTCAGCCGCGCAGAACACCACCGGTCTGCTTGCCGACATTCTCGACGATGCGCTTGGCGAGCGCCTCGAAATCCTCGTCGGTCAGCGTCTTTTCGACCGGCTGGATCGACACTTCGATGGCGATCGATTTCTTGTCGGCGCCGAGCGATGCACCCTCGAAGATGTCGAAGACCGAGACACCAGTGATCAGCTTCTTGTCGGCGGCAAGGGCGGCGCGCACCAGCGTGCCGGCCTCGACGGATCTATCGACGACGAAGGCGAAGTCGCGCTTCACCGCCTGGAAGGCGGAAAGCTCCAGTCTCGGCTTGGTCTTCGTCGGCTTGGCCTTCGGCTCGGGCACGGCGTCGACGAACACTTCGAAGCCGCACAGCGGTCCGGAGGCATCGAGCCCTTCCAGCGTCTTCGGGTGGAATTCGCCAAACGTGCCGAGCACGGTCTTCGGCCCGAGCTTGATCGTGCCGGAGCGGCCGGGATGGTACCAGGCCGGACTGCCCGCCTCGATCTGCAGCCGATCGACCGGCGCGCCGCAGGCTTCGAGTGCCGCGATCGCATCGGCCTTGGCGTCGAACACGCCGACCGGCCCCGAATTGCCGGCCCAGTTGCGGCCAGAGCCGTCGAGCTTGGCGGTGCCGCGGCGCACGCCGGCGGCGACGCGGCGCTGCTGGTCGGCGCCGTCGCCCTCATAGGTGCCCGAGACTTCGAACAGCGCCACGTCGCCGATGCCCTTGTCGGCATTGCGCTGGGCAGCGGCGATCAGCCCCGGCAGCAGCGAGGGCCGCATGTCGGACATATCGGCGGCGATCGGGTTGGCGAGCTTGAGCGCCGTCTGGCCGCCGCCGAACAGCTCGGCATGCCTTGCCGGGATGAACGACCAGGTGACGGCCTCCATCATGCCGCGCACTGCCAATGCGCGCTTGGCCGTGCGGGTGCGCACCTGCAGCGTGGTGAGGATTTTTGCATTGACCGCGTCATGCGCGCCGAGCGGCTGCGGCGCGATGTTGTCGACGCCGTGGATGCGCATCACCTCCTCGACCAGGTCGGCCTTGCCGTCGACATCGGGACGCCAGGAAGGCACGGTGACGTTGACGACATCGCCCGATCCGTCCGCCGTGAAACCGAGGCGCGAGAGAATGTCCAGGCTTTCCGCCCTGGGAACCTCGATCCCGGTCAGGCGCTTGATGTCCGACAGCGGGAAGGAGACCATCTTGGGCTGGTGGCCGGTGTAGCCGGCCACTTCGACCTCCGTCGGCGTGCCGCCGCAGAAATCGAGCACCAGTTTCGTTGCCAGCTCTAGGCCTGGCACCATGAATTCGGGATCGACACCGCGTTCGAAGCGGTAACGCGCATCGGTGATGATGCCGAGCGTGCGGCCGGTGCGGGCGGTGGTGATCGGATCCCAAAGCGCCGACTCGATCAGCACGTCGGTGGTGGTCTCGTCGCAGCCGGAATGTTCGCCGCCCATGATGCCGGCGATCGACTCGACGCCATCGTCGTCCGCGATCACGCACATCTCCGGCGTCAGCGTGTATTCGCGGCCGTCGAGCGCCAGCACCTTCTCGCCATCGCGCGCGCGGCGCACGACCAGGTTGCCGGCGACCTTCCTGGCATCGAACACATGCAGCGGCCGGCCACGATCGAAGGTGACGTAATTGGTGATGTCGACCAGCGCGCTGATCGGCCGAAGGCCAATGGCGATCAGCCGCTGCTGCAGCCATTTCGGCGACGGGCCGTTCTTCACGCCCTTGACCAGCCTGAGCGCGAAGCCGGGACAGAGTTCCGGGGCCTCGATCGTCACCTTGACCGGACACATGCCGCTGCCGGCGTGGGGCATGATGGCGCCGCCGACGAGACGGCCGAGCCCGCTTGCCGCCAGATCCCTGGCGATGCCGTGGACGCTGGTCGCATCAGGCCGGTTCGGCGTCAGATTGATCTCGATGACCGGGTCGTCGAGATGCGCATAGGTCGCGAAGCTGGTGCCGACCGGCGCATCCTCGGGCAAATCGATGATGCCATTATGCTCGTCGGAAAGCTCCAGCTCGCGCTCGGAACACATCATGCCATGGCTTTCGACCCCCCGGATCTTGCCGACCGTCAGCGTCACGTCGATGCCGGGCACATAGGTGCCGGGCGCGGCAAAGGCGCCGATCAGGCCCGCGCGGGCATTCGGCGCTCCGCACACCACTTGCACCGGCGGCTTGCCGTCGCCGGTGTCGACGGTCAGCACCCGCAGGCGGTCGGCGTCGGGATGCTGCACAGCCGTCAGCACCTTGGCGATGACGAAGGGTTTCAGGCCCGACTTGTCGTCGACATGCTCGACTTCGAGACCGATCGAGGTCAGCCGCTCGACGATCTCAGCGAGCGTGGCGTCGGTCTCGAGATGATCCTTGAGCCAGGAGAGGGTGAATTTCATGATGCTGTTCCGTAATAGCTGGCAGCAGGAATGTTCAGGGCTGTCACGCGCTCAAACCCCCGAACAGTGTCGGCATGTCGAGCGGCCTGAAACCGTAATGCGACAGCCAGCGCACATCCGCGTCGAAGAAAGCGCGCAGGTCCGGCATCCCGTATTTCAGCATGGCAATGCGGTCGATGCCCATGCCCCAGGCGAAGCCCTGGTACTCGTCCGGATCGAGCCCGCCGGCGCGCAGCACGTTGGGATGCACCATGCCGCAGCCGAGGATCTCCATCCAGTCGGAGCCTTCGCCGAAGCGCACTTCGCCGGGCCGCGAGCGGTCGCATTGGATGTCGACCTCGAGGCTTGGCTCGGTGAACGGGAAGAAGGACGGCCGGAAGCGCATCTTGACCGAGGGCACCTCGAAGAATGCCTTGCAGAACTCTTCCAGCACCCACTTCATGTTGGCGACGTTCGCCGACTTGTCGATCACCAGTCCTTCGACCTGATGGAACATCGGCGAGTGGGTGGCGTCGGAATCCTGCCGGTAGGTCTTGCCCGGAATGACGATGCGGATCGGCGGCTTCTGCTTCTCCATGGTGCGGATCTGCACCGGGGAGGTGTGGGTGCGCAAAAGCTTGCGCTCGCCCTTCTCGTCCGGCTGGAAGAAGAAGGTGTCGTGCATCTCGCGTGCCGGATGGCCTTCCGGGAAATTCAGCGCGGTGAAATTGTAATAGTCGGTCTCGATATCGGGACCTTCGGCGATCGCGAAGCCCAGGTCGCCGAAGATCGCCGCGATCTCGTCGATGACCTGGCTGATCGGATGGATGCGGCCGCGCTCGGCCGGCGACTGCCGCACCGGCAGCGTCACGTCGACCTTCTCGGCGGCCAGCCGCGCGGCGATCGCCACATCCTTCAACTCAGCCTTGCGGGCCGTCAGAGCCTCAGTGACCCGGTTCTTGAGGCCGTTGATGGCAGGGCCCTTGACCTGGCGCTCCCCGGCGGTCATGGCGCCAAGCGTCTTCAGCATTTCGGACACGGTGCCCTTCTTGCCGAAGGCGGCAATGCGCACGGCTTCGATCGCCGGCTCATCGGCGGCCGATGCAATGTCGGCCAGAAGCGAATCTTCCAGGGCTTCAAGGTTTCCAGCGGTGGCGTTCACGGCGAAACTCTCTCGGTCGGGCAACCCGCCATCACCGGGCGTGTTACCAATTTGGTTACATCAGGCATAAGAAAAACCCGCGCCAGCCGTGCCAGCGCGGGTTCCCCAAATCAAGTGTCGAAGTGCTTGGGAAGCGCTGGTCTTAAGCGACAGCGCTCTCAAAAGCGTTCGGCGTGGTGTTCTTCAGATATTCGAGCGCGACCTTGGCCTTGGCGACCAGCGCGGCGAAAGCCTGCGGCTCGTGGATGGCCATGTCGGACAGGATCTTGCGATCGATCTCGATGCCGGCCTTGTTGAGGCCGTCGATGAAGCGGCCATAGGTCAGGCCGTGCTCGTGGGTCGCCGCGTTGATGCGCTGGATCCACAGCGCGCGGAACGAGCGCTTGCGGTTCTTGCGGTCGCGGTAAGCGTACTGCAGCGACTTTTCCACCGCCTGCTTGGCGATGCGGATGGTGTTCTTGCGGCGGCCGTAGAAGCCTTTGGCGGCTTTCAGGACCTTCTTGTGCTTGGCGTGCGAGGTGACGCCTCTCTTTACGCGTGCCATGTCATGATCTCCTTAAAAGCAATTCCAGGAAAGTGTGTTGCGGTTTTCCGTTCGGAATTGCGTAAAAACAAACGCTGTCCAGACCGAATGCCTCAGAGGCCGTTCGGCAGAAAATTCTTGATGACCTTCTTGCCATCCGGTTCAGCCAGAACCATCGTGCCGCGGGCATTTCGAATGAACTTGTTGGAACGCTTGATCATGCCGTGACGCTTGCCGGCCGCAGCCGACAGGACTTTACCCGTACCTGTGATCTTGAACCGCTTCTTGGCGGCCGACTTGGTCTTCATCTTGGGCATTTTGCTACTCCGTCTCGTTGGCGCACTATCGCGCTTCTTGTTCGCTTCGGGCCGACCAAAGCCCGAAAAGCAAATGAAACCGCCACGGCATGCCCTGCCGGGCGGTTTTCTTGAACGGCGGTGCTATACGTCAAAGCGGGCTTGTGTGCAACACCCACCGCGCCGCGCCTTTCCGGCCCCGGTCAAGGCAGCGTGAACCACACCGGCAGCATGCCCGACTGCTGGGCGCCGTCGATCAGTTCGAACGCCGGCAGTGCAATGAGGAACACCAGGCCGTCGAGCAGCGTGGTCAACAGCAGACGCGGCTTGAAGCTACCGGTATCGCCTTCCTGGTAGAGGGAAAGGTTCGGAAAGAAGCGCGGCACCCGCGCCAGATAGGCGGCATAGGGCGCACCGAGCGCTTCCTTGAGGAATTTCTCCTCGCGCAGGATGACGATGTGGAAGGCGCCCGCGCAGAGCAGCGCGAACAGGATGATGCCCGAGAAGGAGCCGATCTGCGCGCCGACGCCGGCCGCCGCCACGGTCGAGAACACATAGAGCGGGTTGCGGGTCATCGAATAGGGTCCGCCCGTCACTACCTCGGAGGATTTGCGCCCGCCTATATAGAGCGTCGCCCAGAGGCGGCCGACGATGCCGAGGAAGATCAGCAGCACGCCGAACATCTCGATTGTTTCATGCACCGGCGTGTCGGGTGGGAACGTCGACTGGCCGAAAAGCAGCGCCAGAAACAGCACCACCACGAGCACGGCAAGCACGAGCCGGCGCATCTGCTGGTAATTGCCCAGCCCGTATTTGAGTTCGTTGTCCAAGGGGTGTCCGATCGTCGAGGAGCTTAGCCGGCGATCGCGGCTTTAGCCGAGAAACAGGCGTCCCGCCGATCGCCGGGACGCTCTGCAAGACAATTCAGGCGGATTTGGAGCGCTGGCCACGCCTGACTTTATCGTGATCTCAGATGTTCAGCACACCTAGCGCGGCGCCAGCACCATCATCATCTGGCGGCCTTCGAGCTTCGGCTCGGCCTCGACTTTGGCGATGGTCGCCACTTCTTCGCGCACCTTGTTCAGAAGCTGCATGCCGAGCTCCATATGCGCCATCTCGCGGCCACGGAAGCGCAGCGTCAGCTTGACCTTGTCGCCTTCCTCGAAAAAGCGGCGAACCGCCTTCATCTTGGTCTCGTAGTCGTGGCTGTCGATGTTCGGGCGCATCTTGATCTCCTTGATCTCGATGACCTTCTGATTCTTGCGCGCCTCGGCCGCCTTCTTCTGGTTGGCGTATTTCAACTTGCCGAGATCGAGGATTTTTACGACGGGAGGAACCGCGTTGGGCGATATTTCGACGAGATCGAGCCCAGCCTCTTCGGCGAGCAGCAATGCGTCGTTGATGGAAACATCACCGCGGTTCTGGCCTTCTGCGTCGATAAGCTGGACCCGGGGAACCCGGATATCACGGTTGGAGCGCGGCCCATCCTTGGTCGGCGCCGCTGCTTTGAAAGGTCTGCGAATGGTCGTGGTCTCCTTGGCCGTTTCGTTCCGGGTTTTGTCGGTCTGATGTGTGGACGCGTCAATGTGGTGAGCGCGCGGGCGGAGTCAATAGCACAGCATTGACAGAAAATCACCCTGATCGCGGGCCTGCACCAAACAAAGAGCATCGTGAGCACTTTTCGCCACGCCTGTGGCTGTGTCACAAGAACCCCGCGCCGAAAAAGGGCCGAGGAATAAGTCATGACCGCCACGCCGCCAACCTTTCTGGATGTCGATGGATCGCGCATAGCAGTGCGCCATTCGACGGGTTCCACGCCGGGTATTGTCTGGCTCGGCGGCTACAAGTCGGACATGCTGGGCACGAAGGCTGAGACGCTGTCGGCGTGGGCCGCGAGCGAAGGCCGGGCCTTCCTGCGCCATGACTATTCGGGCCATGGCGAATCCGGCGGCGCCTTTGCCGACGGCACGATTTCGACATGGCTGTCGCAGAGCCTTGCCGTGTTCCGCCATTTCACAAGGGGTAACCAGATACTGGTCGGTTCCTCGATGGGCGCCTGGATCGCGCTGCGCATGGTGCAGGAATTGCGCAAGGCGGGCGACGCAAGCGTCGTCGGTCTGGTGCTGCTGGCGCCGGCGCCGGATTTTACCGCCGAATTGGTCGAACCGGTGCTGACCAAGGCGCAGAAACGCGACCTCGCAAAAAAGGGGTTCTTTGCCGAGCCGTCGGACTATTCCCAGGAACCCTACATCTACACGCGCGCCTTGATCGAGGACGGGCGCGACAACCGGGTGATGACGGGTCCGATCGACACCCATTGCCCGGTTCACATCCTGCAAGGCTTGGCCGATGCGGACGTGCCGTCGAGCCACGCGCTGAAGCTGGTCAGCCTGCTGCCGGCCGATGATGTGACGCTGTCGCTGATCCCCGATGGTGACCACCGCCTGTCGCGGCCGCAGGATCTCGACATGCTGGTGCGGTCGGTCAGTGACATGGCCAAGCGGGGCTCATGAGCATGCGCCTTTCCATCCCGATCTCAGCCTTTGTCGCGGCCATCGTCGGCTTTGGCGGCACCCTGGCCATCGTCATTGCCGCCGCCCATGCGGTCGGCGCGACGCAAATCCAGACGGCGAGCTGGGTGACGACTATCTGCCTTGCCATGGCCATCGAGAGCCTGTGGCTGTCCTGGCGCACGAAAATGCCCGTCATCACCGCATGGTCGACGCCGGGCCTGGCGCTGATGGCGGCGTCGAGTGGTTTTTCGATCGGCGAGGCCGTCGCCGCCTTCATCGTCACCGCCATCCTGTTGATCGCCACTGGCCTGTTCAAGCCGTTGACGCAGCTGATCTCCAGGATACCGCCCTCTGTTGCCTCCGGCATGCTGGCCGGCATCGTCGTCACCTTCGCCCTCAATGCGGTCAAGACCGTTCCCGTCGACCCCTGGCTGATCCTGCCGTTGATCGCGGCCTTCTTCATCATCCGCCTGTTCAACCCGGCGCTGTCGGTGCTGGCGGTGCTGATCGGTGGCGGTCTCGCCGCCTTCTTGACCGGCCGTGTCGGCGGCCTGCCGACACCCGAATTGTCGACGCTGACGCTGATCGCGCCCGATTTCACCGCCAAGGCGATGATCGGCCTGGCGCTGCCGCTCTACCTCGTCACCATGGCCTCGCAGAACCTGTCGGGCCTCGCCGTGCTGCGCGCCGCCGGCTACCACCCCGAGCCCGGCCCGCTGATCGGCGTCACCGGCTTGTTTTCGCTGCTGTCGGCGCCGTTTGGCGGCTCGACCACCAATCTGGCGGCGATTTCGGCGGCGATCTGCACCGGGCCGGACGTTCACCCCGACCCAGCCGAGCGCTGGAAGACCGGGCCGTTCTATGCGCTCGCCTATCTCGTCTTCGCGATTTTCGGCGCCTCGCTGGTGGCGATCTTCGCCGTCCTGCCGCAGAGCCTGATCGTGCTGGTGGCAGGGCTCGCGCTGATGGCATCGCTCGCCAACGCCCTGGCCATCGCGCTGAAGGACGAGGGACAGCGAATGGCCGCCACGGTCACTTTTGTCGTCACCGCCTCGGGGCTGACGCTGTTCGGCGTCGGCGCCGCATTCTGGGGGCTGATTGCCGGCCTGGTCGTGCTTTTCCTTGATGCGCTCAAAAAGCGATAATCATTTCAGACCTTTGTCCGGTTTTGGCGGACATTGTCTTGAATCGCCGTTTTTGCCTTCCCATTTCGATTCCACGCAGCCGGTCCTGGCTGTCTCCAACCGAAGGAATGGGAGAAAATGAACACATCTGCATTGATCCGCCCGGCCTGGACGCCGGCAACCATCGCATTGATGGTGATCGGCTTCATGGTGTTCTGGCCGCTCGGCTTCGCCATGCTCGCCTACATCATCTGGGGTGACCGGCTCGACGGCTTCAAGCGTGACGTCAACCGCGCGACCGACGGCATCTTCGCCGGCTGCCGCCGTGGTTCCGACAAGGCCGCGCGCTGGGGTCACGGCTCCGCCCGCACCGGCAACGTCGCTTTCGACGACTGGCGCGAAAAGGAACTTGATCGCTTGAACGAAGAGCGCCGCAAGCTCGACGAGATGCTGACGCAGTTCGACGAGTATGCCCGCGAATTGCGCCGCGCCAAGGACCAGGACGAGTTCGATCGCTTCATGGCGAACCGCAACAAGTCGACTGCCCCGACGAAGACCGATCCGAGCACCGGAACGACCACCACCAAGCGTGGCAAAGGTTCGAACCTGCTCGACGACTGAAGCCTAGCGACAGGGCCAAGGTATGATGACGGCGTCGCGTGAGCGGCGCCGTTTCTTTTTTGTTCTATTCGTTTTTCTCGAATCGCGTATCGTCCCGCCATGACCATCGGATTCTTTCGCAATCTGACGAAGCCCAAGCCCACGCCCGCCGTGGAGCGGGAATATTGTGTCGCCGGCCGCACGCTGCCGCTCAAGATCGTCGAGAGCGCCAGGGCGCGGCGCCTGACGCTGCGCATCGATTCCGGCGGCCAGGGCCTGCGCATCACCGTTCCGCCGGGCCTGCGCCGAGGCGAGGTGGACCGGTTCCTCGAGCGCCATCAGGACTGGCTGGAGCAGCGGCTGGCCAAGGTGCCGACCCGGCCGCAGGTGCGGCCCGGCATCAGGATCCCGATACGCGGCGTGCCGCACCGCATCGTCCATGAGCCGTCGAAGCGCGGCACAGTCACCGTCTCGCGCGACGAGCGCGGCCCGCTGCTCATCGTGCATGGCGACCGGATCCACCTGCCGCGCCGCATCGCCGATTTCTTGAAGCGCGAGGCCAAGAAGGAGATCGAGAAGCTGGTGGTCAAGCACACCGGGGCGCTCGGCAAGCGTGCCAAGGCGATCCGCTACAAGGACACCTCCAGCCGCTGGGGTTCATGCACCTCGGAGGGCAACCTGTCCTTCTCGTGGCGCATCATGATGGCGCCGCAGCCCGTCATAAACTATCTCGTCGCCCATGAGGTGGCGCATCTCAAGGAGATGAACCACGGTCCGAAATTCTGGAAATTGTGCGAGAAACTCTGCCCCGACACCGACCGCTGCAAGGATTGGCTGAAGCGCAATGGCGGGGCGCTGCAGGCGATCATGTTCGAGTAGGGTGCCTCAATCGTCGTTCGCCGCATTGAGCTCATCCGGCCGCAGCCCCTCGTCGCCATGATGCGGCCAGGGCAGGAAGTCGCGGTCGAAGGCGTCGCTGCCGAAATAATCCAGTGCCCGGTGCGCCTCGGCGCCGTTGAAGGCGGCCTTGTCTATCAGGTGGGCGATGACCTCGCGCGCCTGCACGATCTTCTGCCTCAATTCGGCAACGGTTCTGTCGGCCATGATTGTGCTCCCGCCTGGCATTCACTTCATCCATAGGTAGCGCCTTTGGCGTTCCCGGCAAACAGCATGCTTTTTCTCGACTCTTGGCGCGTTTCATGCCAATTCCCGCGTCATGGCGCTCGACATCAAGATCTGCGGCTTGAAGACCGACCAGGCAATGGCCGCAGCCCTTGCCGGCGGTGCCAGCCATGTCGGCTTTATTTTCTTTGCCAAGAGCCCGCGCTATCTTGAACCGGCCGAGGCCGGTCGTCTGCGCGAAGCCGCGCGCGGCAAGGCCTTGGCCGTCGCCGTGACGGTTGACGCCGGCGACGGCTTCCTGGACGAGATCGTCGCCAAAATGCAGCCCGACATGCTGCAGCTGCACGGTTCGGAAACGCCCGAGAGGGTAGCCGAGGTCAAGGCCCGCCATGGCCTGCCGGTGATAAAGGCGCTGCCGCTCAGCGAGGCCGCCGATCTCGACCGGATAAGGCCGTTCATCGGCGTCGCCGACCGGTTCCTGTTCGACGCCAAGCCGCCAAAAGGTTCCGAGCTGCCGGGCGGCAACGGCGTCACCTTCGACTGGCGCATTCTCGCCGGCCTTGACGCCGGCGTCGATTACATGCTTTCCGGTGGGCTCAACGCCGCCAATATCGGTGATGCCCTTCGCCTTGCCAATCCGCCCGCAATAGACATTTCCTCGGGCGTGGAAAGCGCGCCGGGCGTCAAGGATCCGGCGCTGATCGAGCAGTTTTTCCGGGCCGTCAGGGCAGCACGCGACGATCGCGCCGCCTGAATAACTCTTTCAAACCAGGAGATCGGCGATGAACAAGCCGGCGACACCCAATTCCTTCCGCACCGGTCCCGACGAACAGGGCATGTTCGGCATCTTCGGCGGTCGTTTCGTTGCCGAAACGTTGATGCCGCTGATCCTCGACCTCGAACGGCATTGGAACGAGGTCAAGAACGATCCGGAGTTCAGGGCTGAACTGACGGATCTTTCGACCCACTATGCCGGGCGGCCGTCGAAACTCTATTTCGCCGAAGGCCTGACCAGGCATCTTCGCGAGGTTTCCGCGGCGAAGGGCCTGGGCGGCGGCGCAAAGGTCTATTTCAAGCGCGAGGACCTGAACCACACCGGTTCGCACAAGATCAACAACTGCCTCGGCCAGATCCTGCTCGCAAAGCGCATGGGCAAGAAGCGCATCATCGCCGAGACCGGCGCCGGCCAGCACGGTGTGGCGTCCGCCACCGTCGCCGCCCGCTTCGGCTTTCCCTGCGTCGTCTACATGGGTGCCACCGACGTCGCCCGCCAAAGCCCCAACGTCTTCCGCATGAAGCTGCTCGGGGCCGAAGTGCGGCCGGTGACAGCCGGCCACGGCACCTTGAAGGACGCCATGAACGAGGCCCTTCGCGATTGGGTGACCAATGTCGAGGATACCTATTACCTGATCGGCACCGCCGCCGGCCCGCATCCCTATCCGGAGCTGGTGCGCGACTTCCAGTCGGTCATCGGCACCGAGGCGCGCGCGCAGATCCTCGAACAGGAAGGCCGGCTGCCGGATACCATCATCGCGGCTGTCGGCGGCGGCTCCAATGCCATCGGCCTGTTCCATCCCTTCCTTGACGACAAGGAGGTTCGCATCATCGGCATCGAGGCCGGCGGGCGCGGCCTCGACGGCATCGAGCATTGCGCCTCCATGAACGCCGGCGCGCCGGGCGTGCTGCACGGCAACCGCACCTACCTCCTGCAGAATGCCGACGGCCAGATCATGGACGGCCATTCGATCTCGGCCGGTCTCGACTATCCCGGCGTCGGCCCCGAACATTCCTGGCTGCGCGACTCCGGCCGCGTCGACTATGTGCCGATCCTCGACGACGAGGCGCTGGAGGCTTTCAAGCTGACGACCCGCGTCGAAGGCATCATCCCGGCGCTGGAATCCGCGCATGCCATTGCCCATGCGGTCAAGATCGTGCCCGCCATGGACAAGGACCAGATCGTCATCGTCAACCTGTCCGGCCGAGGCGATAAGGACGTGCACACGGTTGCCTCGATGCTGGGCATGGAGATCTGATCATGGTGACCCGCATCGACCGCCGCATGGCAAAACTGAAAGCCGAAGGGCGCCCGGCGCTTGTCACCTATTTCATGGGTGGCGACCCCGACTACGACACCTCCTTGTCGATCATGAAGGCGCTGCCCAAGGCCGGCGCCGACGTCATCGAGCTCGGCATGCCGTTTTCCGATCCGATGGCCGACGGCCCGGCGATCCAGGCGGCAGGCCTGCGCGCGCTGAAAGGCGGCCAGACGCTGGTCAAGACGCTGAAGATGGCGTCGGACTTCCGCTCCGGTGACAATGAAACGCCGATCGTGCTGATGGGCTATTACAACCCGATCTACATCTACGGCGTCGACCGTTTCCTCAAGGACGCCATCGCCAGCGGCATCGATGGGTTGATCGTCGTCGACCTGCCGCCGGAAATGGATGAGGAACTCTGTATTCCGGCACTGAAAGCCGGCATCAACTTCATCCGCCTGGCGACGCCGACCACCGACGACAAGCGCCTGCCCAAGGTGCTGCAGAACACGTCGGGTTTCGTCTACTACGTTTCGATGACCGGCATCACCGGCTCGGCGCTCGCCGATACCGGCAAGGTGGCGGCGGCGGTCCAGCGCATCAAGGGCCATACAGACCTGCCGGTCTGCGTCGGCTTCGGCGTCAAGACCGCCGAGCAAGCGCGCGTGATCGGTGCCAACGCCGATGGCGTCGTCGTCGGCACGGCGATCGTCAACGCTGTCGCCAATGTGCTGGGGCCGAAGGGCGAGAAGACCGCCGACCCGGCCGAGGCCGTCGCCACGCTGGTCAGCGGGCTGGCGCAAGGCGTGCGCTCGGCCCGGCTTGCTGCCGCCGAATAGTTTCCCTACGTCTTTACCCAACTCTTCGTCAGGACAGGAGCCGAAGCGATGAACTGGATCACCAATTACGTTCGCCCGAAGATCAATTCGATGCTCGGCCGGCGCACCGACATGCCCGAGAATCTCTGGATCAAGGATCCCGAGACCGGTGAGATGGTGTTCCACAAGGACCTGGAGTCCAACCAGTTCGTCATCCCGTCCTCCGGCCACCACATGAAGATCTCGGCCAAGGAGCGGCTGAAATACTTCCTCGATGACGGCAAGTACGAGCAGCTCGAAAACCCCAAGGTGGTGCAGGACCCGCTGAAGTTCCGCGACGAGAAGCGCTACACCGACCGGTTGAAGGACGCCAAGGCCAAGACCGGCCTGGAAGATGCGATCGTCAACGCGCTGGGCACCGTCGAAGGGCTGCCGGTGGTGGTGACGGTGCAGGACTTCGCCTTCATGGGCGGCTCGCTCGGCATGGCGGCGGGCGACGCCATCGTGCACGCTTTCGAGGTCGCCTTGCAGCGCAAGCGGCCGCTGATCCTGTTTGCCGCCTCCGGCGGCGCCCGCATGCAGGAAGGCATTTTGTCCCTCATGCAATTGCCGCGCACCACGGTCGGTGTCGACCGGCTGAAGGAAGCCGGCCTTCCCTACATCGTCGTGCTGACCAATCCGACCACCGGCGGCGTCACCGCGTCCTACGCCATGCTGGGCGACGTGCACATCGCCGAGCCCGGCGCGCTGATCGGCTTTGCCGGGCCGCGCGTCATCGAACAGACCATCCGCGAAAAACTGCCGGACGGCTTCCAGCGCTCCGAATATCTGATGGAGCATGGCATGGTCGATATGGTGGTGTCGCGGCTGGAACTGCGCCAGACCATCTCACGGCTGTTGAAGATGCTGCTCAAGATGCCGGAAGAGCAAAAGCCGCTACAGCCGGAAATCCTGCCGCCGGCGGTGGTCTCCGCCGAGGCACGGCCGCAGGCCTGACGCGACACGACACGCCGCGACCGTGATTGCACGAGGGCAGTCGCGCGCTGTAGCCTTCTGATTGCCATGGCCATTCCGGAATCGATTCTGGTTCTCGGGCCATGCTCAGGGAATCTGTCATGACGACGCTCGCCGCCGACCGCGAAATCGAAGCCCTGATGGCGCTTCACCCGAAAGGCTTCGACCTTTCGCTCGACCGCATCACGCGGCTCTTGGAGCGGCTTGGCAGTCCGCAGGATCTGCTGCCGCCGGTCATCCATATCGCCGGTACCAACGGCAAGGGCTCCTGCGCCGCCTTCTCGCGGGCGCTGCTTGAGGCTTCCGGCCGCCTCGTGCATGTCCACACCTCGCCGCATCTGGTCAGCTGGCACGAGCGCTACCGGCTTGCCGCCGAGGGTGGCGGCAGGTTGGTCGACGACGATGTCTTCGCCGAAGCCATCGCCCGGGTCGCCAAGGCCAATGACGGCCAGAAGATCACCGTCTTCGAGATCCTCACCGCCGTCACCTTCATCCTGTTTTCCGAACACCCGGCCGAAGCCGCCATCATCGAGGTCGGCCTCGGCGGCCGCTTCGACGCCACCAATGTCGTGGAGAGGCCCGCCGTGTCGGTGATCATGCCGGTGTCGATGGACCATGAGGCCTATCTCGGCGACCGGGTCGAGCTGATCGCCGCCGAAAAGGCCGGCATCATGAAGCGCGGTTGCCCCGTGGTGATCGGCTCGCAGGAAAGCGAGACAGCGCTGCAGGTGCTGATCGAAACCGCCGAGCGGCTGGAATGCCCGACCTTCGTCTACGGCCAGGATTTCCTCGCCTTCGAGGAAAACGGCCGCATGGTCTACCAGGACGAGGACGGGCTGATGGACCTGCCGCTGCCGCGCCTGCCCGGTCGCCACCAGGTCGCCAACGCGGCGGCGGCGATCGCCGCGGTCAAGGCAGCCGGCTTCGAGATCAGCCACCGCGCCGCCGAAAAGGCGATGACCAATGTCGCCTGGCCCGGCCGCATGCAGAAACTGGCGCAGGGCCGGCTGGCGGACCTGGCGCCAAGGGGCGCCGACATCTGGCTCGACGGCGGTCACAATCCGGGCGCCGGCGTGGTCGTTGCCGAGGCACTGGCCGAACAGGAAGAAAAGAACCCGCGTCCGCTGTTTCTCATCTCGGGCATGATCAACACCAAGGACCAGAGCGGCTATTTCCGTGCCTTCAAGGGCCTCGTCCGGCATGTCTACACCGTGCCGGTGAATACGAGCGATGCCGGCGTGCCGAATGACGAACTGGCGATCCGCGCCACGGAGGCCGGGTTGACGGCCGAGCCGATGAGTTCCGTCGCCAACGCCCTGATGCTGCTTCGCGACACCTGGGACGGCCCGCCGCCGCGTATCCTGATCGGCGGCTCGCTCTACCTGGCCGGCGCGGTGTTGGACGAGAACGGCACGCCACCGACCTGAGGCCATTCACTGCGAGGAGCCAGTCATGATCAAGGTCAAGCAGCTCGCCCATGTCTGCATCTTCGCGCATGACCTGGAAGCGACGCGGAGCTTCTATCGCGACGTGCTCGGCCTCGACACGCAGTTCAATTTTCTGCGCGACGGCAAGGTGTTCGGGTTCTATCTCAATTGCGGCGGCCGCAGCCATGTCGAGGTGTTCCAGAAGGATGGCACTGCATACAGCGAGCAGAACCAGATCAACCACTTATGCCTTGAGGTGGAAAACATCGACGCGGCGATTGCCCATATCAAGTCAAAGGGCATCGAGGTCACGGCCAAGAAACACGCATGCGACAGCACCTACCAATCCTGGATCCGAGATCCCAACGGGGCGAAGATCGAGCTGTTTGAATACACCGACGAAAGCGCGCAATTCGTCGGTGGCGACCGCATCGCCGACTGGTGATCGCTCAGCGGTGCGACCGGCTTATTTCAGCTCGACCTCGATAAACGCGTACTCGCCCTCATTGGCGTTGATGACGTCGTGTTCGACGCCCTCCTTGCGGAAATAGGGCGAGCCCTTCTTCATTTCGGCGAAGGTTTCGCCATCCTTGGTCACCAGTTTCACCTTGCCGTCCATCAGCGGCACCACGACATAGTCGTGGCCGTGGCGGTGCCAGCCGGTGTTGTCGCCCGGCTGGAAGCGGTATTCGGTGACGATGACGCGCTCATTGTCGATGAAGACAGTGGCCTTGGCGGATCCGGTCATGACGTTCTCCCTCTATCTGCTGCCAACAGAAGACATGGAGTGCCCGGACGTGAGGGCCAGAGAAGCCCAGCGATGACGCCAACAAAAAGCCCGGCGCGAGGCCGGGCTTTTCAATCCGAATTTTTCCGGGGGTCAGGCGAGGCTGCCATTGATCCAGTGCGAGAGCGCGGTCTTGGGCGCGGCACCAACCTTCATGTCGGCCACTTCGCCGCCCTTGAAGATCATCAGCGTCGGGATCGAACGCACGCCGAACTGTGCGGCGAGTTCGGGGTTCTCGTCGATGTTCAGCTTGGCGATCTTCACCTTCGCGCCAAGTTCGGTGGCGATGTCTTCGAGCGCCGGGGCGATCATCTTGCAGGGACCGCACCATTCCGCCCAGAAATCGACGACGACCGGTACGTTGGCGTTAAGCACATCGGCCTGGAAATTGCTCTTGTCGACCTTGACCGTGGTCATGCGGAAAATCCTTTCGAAAGTTTTCGTCGCACCAAATGTGGTGGTTCTCGCGCCCTTCTTCAAGCAGGTCTTGTGTCACGCTCCCGTGAGTCGGGCAAGGGCGTCATCCATGGCCCCGGCCGGCAGTTCGATCAGCCGTGGCGCTTCGGTGAACAGCAGGGCCGCCTTGACCTCGCGCCCTGGATAAAGCGGCTGCAAGAGGGCGCGATAGAGCGCCAACTGCAGCAGATAGGCCGGCGGGACCTCCGCCAGGGAGGCAGGCGCCGGCCGGTTGGTCTTGTAGTCGACGATCGAGACCGCGTCCGGGGTCACCGCCAGCCGGTCGATCTTGCCGGAAATCGAGCGGTTTTTTCCCCTTACCTCCAGGCTGCCCATGATCGCGACCTCCGCGCGCGAGGATGGCGCAAACAGCTGGCCGAGATAGGGGTCGGCTAGGATGGCGATGACCGAGGCCAGGGCTTTTTCGCGCTCTGCCGGCGGCCATTCCGCACCCGTTCGCGCGAGGTAGCGTGCCGCCGCGCCCTCCCGTTGGTCCTCGGCAATGCCGGGCAGCATTTGCAGCAATTTATGCAGCGCGAGCCCGCGCAGCACGGCAAATCCTGGCTCGGCATCGGCATCGAGCACCGGCGAAGCTTTGTCGACCACCGTTTCCTTGCCTTCTTCGATCAGCGCCGAGGCGCCGGATGGCGAGAGCGGCCGCGGCAGATCCTCGAAGGGCGGCAAGGGCCGGAACAGGTTCGCCGGCAAAGGGCCGAAAGCATCGGTCTGGCGCCTCTGTTCGGCAGCGCTTGACGCCACTGGCGGCAGCTCGGTGACATGGAAACGATACACCGGCTCGCCGCCGGCAGGATGCGCACGCTGTTCGCTCTCCGGCGCCCCCATCAGCGCACGGCTGACGATCGAATGCCAGGTGCCGGTGTTCGGCGCCCGCTTGCCGTGATAGCCGCAGACGATCAGCCGGTCCTCGGCACGGGTCATGCCGACATAGAGCAGCCGGCGGTATTCGTCGTCGGCGAGTTCGCGGGCCCGCGCCGCTGCTGCCTTCGAGAACCCGTTCGCGACATCGCTGGCCGAACGCCAGAGATAGCCCTTGCCGCCCCAGCCCGAGCCGTCGAACGGCATCAGGCGCGGCAAATGCTGGTCGCTGAACGGGGCGGAGCCGCCGTCGACCAGGAACACGACAGGCGCTTCCAGGCCCTTGGCGGCATGCACGGTCATGACCCGGACCTCGTCGCGGGTCTGGTCCATCTCACGTTTGATCTCGGGCCCGGTGTTTTCCAGCGTCGACAGGAAGGCTTCCAGCCCGGGCAGGCCGGTCCGTTCCTCGGCAAGGCAGAAACTCAGGAACTCATCGAGAATGTCGCCGGCTTCCGGCCCAAGCCGGGCGACCATCTTGCGGCGCACGCCATCGCGCGCCAGGAGACCGGCATAGAATTCGAACACCGGCCTGAAGGCGGCCTCATCGCTCCAGATGTCGAGTTGGGCGACGACTATCGTCAGCGCTTCGCTTTCGCCGGCATGCTGGCGCAGTGACGCAGCCAGCGACAGGCCGGGCGCTCGTTGCACTGCCAGCGCAAAAAGCGTCTCCTCCGGCAGGTCGAAGATCGGGCTGCGCAGCACGGCGGCGAGCGACAGATCGTCCTGCGGCTGGATGAGGAGGCGGCCGAGCGCGATCAGGTCCTTGACCGCGATGTGGCCGGGCAGGCTCAGCCGGTCGGCGCCGGCGACCGGAATGTCACGGCGCTTGAGTGCCCGGGTCAGCGCATGGACGAAGCTGTCGCGCTTGCGCACCAGCACCAGCACGTCGCCCGGCCGCAGCCGCTTGCCGCGGCCCTCGATGATCTCTCCGCTGCCGATCCAGCCGGCAATCGTGGCCGCGACATTCTCGGCAACGCGCACGGCCGGCGCGTGGGCGTGGTCGATCGCCTGCGTCCAATCATCGGGCTCGTCGACGATATCGGCACCGATCGACGGCCACACCTCGACATAGCCCGGCGCGTCGGTGCGGATCGCCTTGTGGCTCAGCGGGTCGGGATCGTGGCTGATGCCGCGCCGCACCACAGGATCGGCAAAGACGCGGTCGACGGCGGAAAGCACATCGTCGGTCGAGCGGAACGACCAGGTCAGCTTGAGGTCGGCGAAGGAAGCCTCGGCATCGCGCACCCGCCCGGCGAACAGCAGCCGGCTGTCGGCGAAGGAATCTGGCGCGGCCCCTTGGAAGGAATAAATCGACTGCTTCTCGTCGCCGACCGCGAACACCGTGCGGTGGACACGGTCGCGGGCGCCGAAGCCGGCGAAAAATTCTTCCGCCAGCCGCTTCACCACTTCCCATTGATCCGGGCTGGTGTCCTGCGCCTCGTCGAGCAGGATGTGGTCGATGCCTTGGTCGAGCTTGTATTGCACCCACGGGCCGGCATCGGGCCGCGCCAGGAGGTTGACCGTGCGGGTGATCAAATCGTTGAAGTCGAGAAAGCCGCGGCCGCGCTTCAGCACCTCGTAGCGGGCGATCAGCCAGTCGGCGATGGTCAGCGCGGCAGCCGTGCCTTCCAGCATCCGGAACAGCGCCAGCCGGTCGACGGTCTCGATGATGGCGCTGGATGCCGACAGGTAACGCTCGGCCAGATCCGGCAGCCGGTCGGTCAGCGCTTTCTTGAAGGCCTTTGCCGGATCGTAGGGATGGCCATCGGTCTTGAGGAAGGCCCTTGCAAGCTGCTGCAGGCGGCGAACCGGATCGGTCTCGGCAAAGGCCTGGCGCGCATAGGGCAGGATGTTGTTCAGCACCGATCTGGCGTCGGTGGATTCGGCGGCCTGGGCGAAGCCGGCGAAATAGTCCGGCAGGAAGCCGGGCAGCGGCCAGGCCGAGGCCGCTAGGCCCTCGGCGGTTTGGCCAGGGCGGAAATGGAATTCATCGAACAAGGGTTGGAAGCCGTCACGCCCGACCGCTTCGAGGAAGTGGCGCAAGCCGTCGCGCTTGCGCACGATCTCGCCCAGCAAGGCGTCAAGCCCGGCTTCGCCGCCGCGCTCCAGCACGGTTGCGAAGGCCCCGGTCAAATCCGCGTCACCGGCGGCCGAAATCATCTCCCGGCGCGCGGCGGCAAAGAGCGACGCTTCCATCTGGCTGTCCAGCATCTCGAAATGGGCCGGGATGTTGGCTTCCAGCGGGAACTGGTGGAGCACGGATTCGCAGAAGGCGTGGATGGTCTGGATCTTCAGCCCGCCCGGCGTCTCCAGCGCCTCGGCGAACAGGCGCCGCGCGCGGCGCATGGTGTCGCGGTCGGGCCGGCGGCCTTCCAGCGCTTCGATCCTGGCGGCGAGATCCGGGTCGCCGAGGGATGTCCATTCCGACAGCGTCGAGAACACCCGGTTCGACATGTTGGCGGCCGCGGCGCGCGTATAGGTCAGGCACAGGATCTTCGACGGATCGGTGCCGTTGAGCAGCAGCCGGATGACGCGCTGGGCCAGCACATGGGTCTTGCCGGAGCCGGCGTTGGCCGACACCCAGGCGGAGTTCTGGGGATCGGCTGCACGGGCCTGGCTGGTCGCGGTGTCGCTCGGGATGGGATAGGCCTTCATCATGCCTCCCCTCCATCGTCACCGGCATCGCCGCCGGCCGACCATTCGAGCACGCGGGCGAGGTGATCGTAGTCGCCATCGGTCTCGCCTTCGCGAAACGGCAGCGCCCGCGACAGATAGCCGGTCTTCGGGTCGGCATAATGGATCAGCAGCTTTTCCAGCCGTGCCCAGGCTTCTTCCGCCAGATCGGAAGCGGTTCGCGGCTGGCGATTGTGTTCGAGGATGGACTCTTCGAACACCTCGCCGTTCGGCTTCAGCCGGATGAAGGCCAATTGGGAGGGCTCGCATGCGCCCAGATCCTTGAAGGCACCGCGCCTGAGCAGTGCGCCTTCGAGCGCCAGCTGCGGCGCCAGCAGCGTGTGTGCCTGTGCCTTGGAGGGCGAGGAGCCGGTCTTGTAGTCCAGTATGTCGGCCATGCCGCCGGCCAGCAGGTCGACGCGGTCGGCATAACCGGACAACGTCACGCCGGACTGGCCGACGACGGTTTTTCCGGCGCGCTCCTCGGCATGCCGCCGTATCACCGCGTCGGCGCGGGTGCGTTCCCATTCGATGATGTTGGCGGCGAGTTTTTCGAAGCGCGGCCACCACACCGCCTCGACATCGGGCGGCAGGGCGGCCTCGGCAAAACAGGCGCGCCCGGCAGCGATAAGGTCGGCAAGCGCGTCTGGCGCGCGCGGGTCGGCCACGCTGGAGGAGAACAGGTGGAGAATGGCGTGGAACAGCGTGCCGCGCTCGGCCGCACCGGGATCGCGGATGAGCGGCTCGAGCGGCATCAGGCCGAGGATCCGCCTGGCATAGACGGCGTAGGGGTCGCGGCGCAGGGTCTCGATCTCGGTGACGGAGAAGTGCGTCGGGCGCACCGACAGCGGCGGCTTGGGCTGCGGCCGTGGTGCGAAATCTTGCTTAGGCCCGGTATCCAGCGCACGCGCCCAGGCGAGCAGCTCGTCGCCTCGCCGGCGCAGTGTTGCCGCCTGGTCGCTGCCGATGAAGGTCAGCAGCCGCTGCAGCCAGCGTGACGGGACCGCCGGTGCGTCGCCGGAACGCGCCGAGCGCGCCAACAGCACCTTCCCCGCGCCCATCGCCATCTGGAAATCATGAGCGGCAAGGCCGATGCGCCGTTCGGGCGGCTCGAGATCGATGCCGGTCTTCATCAGCCGCGACATGAAGCGGTCGCTCTCGGGCTTGCGCGGCCACACGCCTTCGTTGAGCCCCCCGATGACCAGCGTGTCGACATCCTGCAGGCGTGCTTCCAGCGCGCCCCAGATGGCGATGTTCCGGTCGGTGCCTTGTGCCGGCTTGACCGTTTCGGGTGCGATCAGCGCGTCCATCACGTCGGGCCACTCGTTCGCCGCGAACGACAGCGTTGCCGGAGCCGCGACCAGCCCGCGCAGCAATTCGGCGAGTTTTTGGCCGGCATCGCCGGCGTAGAGTTCGCCAAGCCCGCCATCGGCGGTACGGCCGAGATCCTCCAGCGCCACCACGCTGGCTTCGACCAGCGCGGCAAGGTCGGCGGTCGCCTGGCCGCGAAACGCTGCAAGCGGCGCCAGCGCTCGGTTGAGACGTTCGAGCAAATCCCGCGCGCTTTCAATGGCGCGCACGGTCAGCCGCGCAACCCAGAAGGGCGGCCGGCTGCCTTCGGCGACGTTGGTGAGGCGGGCCTCGAACAAGTCCGGCAGCGAAGCGATGTTGGGGCGGCCGGTGCCGCCGCGCAGCGCCACCAGTTCGACCAGTTCCGCCGCATGGCGCACGTCGGCTCTCGGCAGACCCAGGCAGAGCAGGGGATGCTTGAGCAGGGACAAGAGACCGACCGGATCGCCTGGCCGGAACACCGCTTCGAGCGCCAGCCTGAGCAGGCTTGCCGCCGGGCTGTTGGCGAGCGGCGTGCCGCCGGAATCATCGGCGACGACGCCGAAGCGCTTGAGTTCGACCGAGACGCGTCGCGCCAGCGCACGGTCGCCGGTGACGAGAGCCGCTCTTTGGCCCGGTTCTTCGACCGCCTGCTTGAGCGCGACGGCGATGGCTACGGCCTCGTCGCGTTCGCTGGCGGCTTCGAGCAGCGTCACGTCGGCGAAGGCGGCGGCAATGTCTGGCGCGGAAAATGCGTTACGCGTCTCGGCCCACAATTCGGTGGTTTCGGCCGGCCGCAGCGCCTCGCCGACAAGGGCCGCGCGAAGCGCAAGCCGGGGTTCGGCCACGCCGATCTCGTCGACATCGCCGCGCAGCACGCCGATCTTGCCGATCAGCCTGGCCAAGCCATATTGCGGATGGCCGAGCACGGCGGGCCGCGCGCCGGGTGCGACAAGCGCCTCGAAGGACGCTTCGTCCAGCGTCCGGTCGAGCCCGGGCAGCACGATGGCGCCGCCGGGCAAGCGGGCAATCACGGCAAGCAGTTCAGCCGTCGCGGGTATCGAGCCGGTCGACCCCGCGGCGATCACCGGCCCGGCGGGCGGGTTGCGCCGCAGCCGCGCGGCTTCCGCCCGGATCAGCGCGCTGCGATGCGCGGCCGGATTGGACCGGTCTTGCTCTTCGAGGAATTTCGGCCAGGCATCGGTGACGATGCCGAGGAACTCAAGCGTCACCTGCCACCATCCGGCAAGATTGCCGGTCACCAGGCCTTCAAGCTTCGCCCAATCCGTGCCTTCCGTCTCGATCTCGTCCATCAGCCCCGCAAGGTCGCGCGCCAGCCAGATCGCGTCGGCGGTCGAGGCCGGGATGACGATCTCCTCGGAGAAAAGTTTGGCCACATGGGCCGGCAGCCGGCGTTTCCAGGCGCGCACCAGCGGCGTCAGCAGCAACAGCCGTTCGGTCGCCCCGATCGGTGGCGCGAGGTCGATCGCCGCCGACGGCTCTGCTTCGAAAGCGGCTTCGTCCTCGTCGAATTCCCCGAGCGGCCGGATGACCGGCAGGATCGCCGAACCTCCGCCGCCGCGCGCCTTCAGGCTGTCGACGAAGACGCCGCGCAAGGCCCGCGCCGCGCGGCGCGTCGGCACATAGATGGTGACGTCGGCCAAAGCGAGTGGATCGCCATCGAAGCGAAACCCTGGAACCAGTCGGCCGGCAAGCAGCGCCTCGGCCAGCGTCGGCAGAAACGGCGCACCGGAGGGAATGGAGAAAACGCGGCTTGGGCCGCTCATTGCGACTCGTATAGCGCGCCGGCGACTGCCGCTTCGGCGAGCGGGATGGCATCGGGCGTGCCGACGGTGATCCAGTGACCGCGCATCGGCATGCCGAACAGGCGCCCGGCTGCAATGGCTTTGTCGAAATAGGCGTTGAGCGAATGCGGTTCGGCGGATGCGTCCGCGAACAGGCGCGGATGGACGATCGCCGCGCCGGCATAGATCAGGCCCGCCGGGTCTCCTTTCGAACGCCGCAAGGCGCCGTCCGGCGCCACCAGGAAATCGGTGGAGCCGCAATGTCCGGTCGCCTGATGGAGATCCGCCAGCATCAGCAGAATATCCATTTTCGCCGCGTCCCATGCAAGGGCGAGGCGGCCGAGATTGAGCGGACCATGATCGATCCAGAACGTGTCGGCGTTGAGGATGTAAAAGGGTTGCGCGCCCAGTTGCGGCAGCGCCTTGACGATGCCGCCGGCGGAATCGAGCAGCCGCTCGCTTTCATCGGAGATGATGACGCGCGGCACATGGCGCTGAGCGACATGGGCGACGATCTGTTCGGGGAGATAGTGGACGTTGACCACCGCCTTGCCGACACCAGCGGCGGCCAGGCTGTCGAGGCCCCAGTCGAGCAAGGTCTTGCCGGCGATCCGGACCAGCGGCTTGGGGATGGCGTCGGTGATCGGCCGCATGCGCTTGCCGAGCCCGGCGGCGAGTACGATCGCGGTTTGGGGTACGATGGCAGTGTCAGGTCTCGCTGTCACAGCGCCCGTTCCTCCAGCAGCCCGTGCGCATCGTAGAACTCCCGCAGGCTGCCGAGCGCGGGGTGGGACAGCGCCCGGCGCAGATAGTCGCGGATGCGCGGCAGGTGCTTCAGATAATAGGGTTTGCCGTCGCGCTTTTCGAGCCGCACGAAAATGCCGAGGATCTTGGAATTGCGCTGCGCGGCCATGATTGCATAGGATTCCAGAAAGCTCGCCTCGTCGAAGGCGTCCACCGCATGGCGCGCCGCGACATAGGCATCGAGCGTCCTTCTCTCGATCCCGGGCGATATGGTGACGCGAGCATCCATGGCAAGCGACGCCAGATCATAGGCTGAAGGCCCGATCAGCGCATCCTGAAAATCGACGATGCCCAGCCGGTCATGGCCGGAGCGGTCGCCGCGCCAGATGATGTTGGGCGAATGGAAGTCGCGCAGCATCAGCGTGTATTCACTGGCCCGCAGCCGGTCGAAAAGCGCGTTCCACTCCCTGGTATAGCCGGCGCGCAAATCGTCGCTTGGCGGATTGCCCGATATCGCCGGCACGTACCAGTCGACCAGCAGGTCGGCCTCGATCATCATCGCGGCGCGGTCGAATGGCGGTACTATATGGAACCTGCCCGGTCCGGCTTCGAGGCGATGCGGCCAGGTCTTGCCATGCATCATGGCCAGCAGTTCGGCGGCCGCCGTGTAGCGCTCCGCCAGCGGCTCGCCATCCCCGCCGAGAAACCCTTCCGAGCCGAGATGTTCGATGAGCAGGAATCCCTGGTCCTGGTCCTCGGCATGGATATTGGGAACGCTGACGCCGCCGGCCTTCAAGGCACGGTCGATGGCGACGAAGGCCGACACCGACTGGGCGGTGTGGGCGATCACCGCATAGGGCTTGCCGTCGCGCACCGGCGGGCCGAGCACCAGCCGCGGCGAGTTCATCAGCACCCGCGGCTCCCGGCCGGCAAGCGACACGATCTCATAGGAACGGGCAGAGGCATCGCCGATGAAATGGCGGCGTTGTGCCTCGCCCCAGCCGGCGCTTTCCAGAAAACCGCGCATGGCCAGCGACCGTGCCGCGCGGTCGAAGGCCGCCCCTTGCCCCGACAATCGTGCCAGCCGGCCTTCGCCATGCTGGACAAGCTCGATCAACAGCGATGCCTTGGGCAGATAACCCTCTGCCCGTTCAGGCCATTCGACCAGGGCAGCCCCTTGCGTCAGCGCTTCGTCGAAACCGAGTTCGTCGAGTTCGGCCGCCGAGGACAGGCGGTAGAGATCGAAATGATGGACCGGAATACGGGTGTCGTAGCTTTGCACCAGGGTGAAGGTCGGGCTCGGCACGTCGAGACCGGCATCGTCCGCCAGCGTCCGGATCAGGGCCCGCGCCAGCGTCGATTTGCCGGCGCCGAGGTCGCCCTTGAGCGCCAGCACGTCGCCCGCGCGCAGCGCCAGCGCCAGGTCCTCGCCCAGCCGCGCCGTCTCTGTCTCGTCCGCGAGCAAACGCTCCAGCACCAGGGCCGTCATCGAAGCGCGCTACTCGGCCGCGGCGCGGATGCCGGGCATGTCGGGGAAAGTGCAAATGACAGTCGTGCCCTTGTCCTTGCCGGTTTCGATGCGGACGCCGCCGCCATGCAGCTCGACGAAGCTCTTGACGATCGACAGGCCGAGCCCGGCGCCACGCCGGCGGCCGCCATTGGCGCGCGGCTCGAAGCGGCGGAACACCGAATCGAGCACATCGGGCGGCATGCCGGGCCCATCGTCATGAACCGAGAATTCCACGCCGTCCGCCAGATGGCGGCAGGCGAGCCGGATGGTGCTGGCTTCCGGCGCGTAGTTGGCGGCGTTGCTGAGCAGATTGTAGAGGATCTGGCGGATGCGGGTCTCGTCGCCGTGGAACGTCTTGGGCGCAGCCTTGGCATCGACCTCGAGCCGGATCGAATGTTCCTGCAACCGGTCGGCAACCAGTTCGGCGGCCGCCGCGATGGTGCGGTCGACATGCACCTCGGAAATGTCGAGCTGCATGATGCCGGCATCCACCGTCGCGAGGTCCAGTATGTCGTTGACGATGGTCAGCAGCACCGAGGACGAAGAACCGACATGCTCGACATATTCGCGCTGCTTCTGCGTCAAGGGCCCGGTCGTCGGCAGCGAGAGCAATTCGGTGAAGCCGATGATGTTGGTCAGCGGCGAACGCAGCTCGTAGGACACGTGCTGGACGAAGTCGTTCTTGAGCTGGTCGGACTTTTCCAGCGCCTCGTTCTTGTCCTTCAGCGCGCGTTCGACACGGACGCCGTCGGTGACGTCGACGAAGGTCATCATCACCTGCCCGTTGGGCAACGGGATCATGGCGTAGCGCAGCACGGTGCCGTTGTTGAGTTCGGTCTGGCCGTGGCGGTCGCGGCGTTCGTCGTCGAAGCCGGTGATGGCGGCGACGAAGCTGGGCCAGGGACTGTCCACCGCTTGCCGGTCGCAAAGGTCGCGTATGGTGGAAACGTGCACATTCGGCTTGGTCGCTTCGGCATCCAGCCTCCACAGCGTGGCGAAGGCCGGGTTCGACAGCCGAAGCTTGCCATCGGGACCGAACACCGCCACGCCCTCGGCGAGATTGTCGAGCGTTTCGCCCTGGACACGCACGGCTGTCCGGTAGCGGCTTTCGAGATCCATTTTCTCGGTCAGGTTCTCGAACACCCAGGTGACGCCGCCCTTGGGTTGCGGGTTGGCGACGACGCGGATGGTCTTGCCATCCGGCAGGTGCCACCAGTGCTCCTGCGATTCGACCGCGCGGTAGGCGCCGAGCAGGCCTTCCTTCCAGCGGCGCCATTCGGGCTGCTCGGCGATCTTGCCTTCGCTGCGCAGCCGGTCGAGCAAAAGGGCGTTGTCGGGCGCGCTGTGCAGGAACCCGCTGTCCAGCCCCCACAATTTCTGGAAGGCCTGGTTGAAGAAGCGCAGTTTCTCGTCGGTGTCGAAGATGGCGACCGCGGTGTTGAGCTGGTCGAGCGTGTCGGCATGGCTTCGCACGGTCCGCTCATACTCGCCGCGAATGGACTCGATGGCGCTGGTGTCGCAGGCAAGGCCGGCCGAGCCGTCGGCGCTGGCGAAGTCGGTCACCGCGAACACCCGGCGGTCGCCTTCGATCACCGTGGAGAGCGACTGCTCGAAAACCGGATGCAGTTTGTGCTGGGCGTCGATCGCCTCGCGCGCCTGGCCGCCGAGGAATTCCTTGGCGTCGCGCACGGCGGCTTCCGCGCTCTCGGCTTCGACCGCGTCGGCATAGGCCCGGTTGACCCATTTCAGGCGCCCATGCTCGTCGCGCAGCCACGCCGGCATTTTCAACGCTTCGAGCAGGCCGATCATCGTGTCGTGGTCGGCGGCCAGCCGGTGGTTCTCGATCTTCAGCCGCGCCTGGCTGCGCTGTGTTTCGGAAAGCGACACAAACCGCACCAGAACATGCGCCGCGCTCTTGCGGCCATGCACTTCGAGCGGGGCGCCGGCCTGCGATTCGATGACGAGGTCGAAGGGTCTGGCCTTTTCGCGCAACGCCGCGATGGCATGTTCGAGCGCCGCCGCCGAGCGCGGCATCAGCCAGCGGCCGAAGGCGAGGAACGCCGCCCGTTCCTCCGGAGCGCCGCTTTCGACCGGCAATACGCCGACAAGCTCGGGTTTCTTGTTTTCCGAGGCCCAGACGATCACGCGCTGGTCGCGCAGATTGAGCAGCGCCTCCGAACGGCGCAGCGCCGCGTTGACGTCGGCGACGCGGCTTCTCAATTCGACATTCTCCGCCGAGGTGCGGGCGCGTTCGCGGATCAGCACGATAGCCGACAGAAATGCCGTGCCTGTCACGCCGACGAACACGGCAAGCTGCATGACCTCGATCGTGCTGATCGAAAGACCGGCCGTCGACACACCGGCAGCCTGGGCACGCGCCGCCGCGCCAAACAGCGGGCCGGCAAGCATGGAGCCGGCAAGCAGCAGTCCGGCGCGGCCACGCCATGAAAGACGCTCGCGCCGGGTTGCGGAGCCAGTGGTCCCCGAATCGTCATGGCCGCCGGAAACGGCCTGTCCCGCTCCGTGCGGGTATTGCCCCGGCATGTCTTGGTCCTCTCCGCCGACTGAATGCAAGACCGCCCTGATACGCGCCTCTCTTGATCCCCTCTCGGGCCGGAAGCGTCGCGAATCACCTGACAATAAACCCTCGCCGAATCGCCGTGAAGGCTGATCGCGCGCAAAAATAAAGCCGGGCGAAAGTCAATCGCCCGGCGTCAATATATGGTAGTAAATTTAGCTTTGGTTAATAGCGGTAGTGTTCCGGCTTGAAAGGACCCTGCGGCGTGACGCCGATATAGGCGGCTTGTTCGCCCGACAGTTCGGTCAGGCGGGCGCCGAGCTTGTCGAGGTGCAGGCGCGCGACCTTCTCGTCGAGGTGCTTGGGCAGGACATAGACCTGGTTCTGGTACTGCTCGCCCTTGGTGAACAGCTCGATCTGAGCCAGCACCTGGTTGGTGAAGGACGCCGACATGACGAAGCTCGGATGGCCGGTCGCGTTGCCGAGATTGAGCAGGCGGCCTTCCGACAAAAGGATCATACGCTTGCCGTCCGGGAAGGTGATCATGTCGACCTGCGGCTTGACGTTGGTCCACTTCAGGTTGCGCAGCGACGCCACCTGAATCTCATTGTCGAAATGGCCGATGTTGCCGACGATCACCATGTCCTTCATCGAGCGCATGTGGTCGAGGGTGACGACATCCTTGTTGCCGGTGGTGGTGATGACGATGTCGGCGGTTGGAGCCGCGTCTTCGAGCGTGACGACTTCAAAGCCGTCCATCGCCGCCTGCAGGGCGCAGATCGGATCGACCTCGGTGACCTTGACGCGGGCGCCGGCGCCCTTGAGCGAGGCCGACGAGCCCTTGCCGACGTCGCCATAGCCGCAGACGACCGCGACCTTGCCGGCCATCATCGTGTCGGTGCCGCGGCGGATACCGTCGACCAGCGATTCCTTGCAGCCATACTTGTTGTCGAACTTCGACTTGGTGACCGAGTCGTTGACGTTGATGGCCGGGAAGGGCAGCAGGCCCTTCTTCTGCAACTGGTAGAGCCGGTTGACGCCGGTGGTCGTCTCTTCGGTGACTCCGCGGATCGCCGCCTTCTGCTTGGTGAAGAAGCCGGGCGAAGCCGTCAGGCGCTTCTTGACCTGCGCATAGAAATATTCCTCTTCCTCGCTCTGCGGGTTGGACAGCACGTCCTCGCCGGCCTCGGCGCGGGCGCCCATCAGGATGTACATGGTGGCATCGCCGCCATCATCGAGGATCATGTTGGAGAGGCCGCCATCGGTCCACTGGAAGATCCGGTCGGTGTAGTCCCAGTACTGCTCCAGGCTCTCGCCCTTGACGGCGAACACCGGAATGCCGGTTTCGGCGATGGCCGCGGCCGCGTGGTCCTGGGTCGAGAAGATGTTGCAGGAAGCCCAGCGGATATCGGCGCCGAGCGCCTTCAGCGTCTCGATCAGTACCGCGGTCTGGATGGTCATGTGCAGCGAGCCGGTGATGCGCGCGCCCGTGAGCGGCTTCTTGGCGCCGAATTCCTCGCGGCAGGCCATCAGGCCCGGCATTTCGGTTTCGGCGATATCCAGTTCCTTGCGGCCCCAGCCGGCAAGCGAGATGTCGGCGACCACATAGTCCTTGCTACCCGTCATGGCAGTGCTCCGTGCGAAGTGTTGTGCGTGCGAATTGGTTGCGGATGCGCCCGCGTTGGTTGGCGCGTGGAAGGGCGCGAATTGCCGGCCTGACTAGCAGATCGGCGCCGAGACGACAATGGGATATAAAGAAATCTTTATCCCTGCATGTCCCTAGAGGCTGCTTAGGCTGGGCCTTCGGGTCAGCTTTCCTCGCCGAAGCGGGAGGCGACGAGCTGCTCCAGCGCGTCCATGACCTCAAGCGCTTCCGGGCCGCTGGCGGTGACGCGGATCGAGTATCCAGGACTGGCCGCAAGCATCATCAGGCCCATGATCGACGTGCCGCCGACCTTGACGCCGTCCTTCTCGACATGGACCGAGGCGTCGAAACGGCTGGCGAGCTGGACGAACTTCGCCGAGGCGCGCGCATGCAGGCCGCGCTGGTTGACGATCGGAAACTCCCGGACAATCTGGTCTTTTTCCGGGGATAGTGCGTTCATTTGCTGCTCAGAAGCTGGCTGGCGACGTTGATGTATTTGCGGCCGGCGGCCTGCGCCTCGTCGAGCGCGGCGGCCATGTTGTCGCCCTTGCGGATCGATGACAGCTTGATCAGCATCGGCAGGTTCATGCCGGCGATCACTTCGGTGCGGCCGGACTCCATCACCGAGATGGCAAGGTTCGACGGCGTGCCGCCGAACATGTCGGTCAGCACGATCACGCCCGCCCCGGTGTCGACGCTGGCCACGGCGTCGATGATGTCGCGGCGACGCTGCTCCATATCGTCGTCGGCACCGATCGCCACGGTTTCGAAATTGTCTTGTGGCCCGACGACATGTTCGACGGCATGTCTGAACTCGGTGGCCAGTTGACCGTGCGTTACAAGCACGAGTCCGATCATTCTTTGGTGGCTCCCGTCATCGCCGCTTCACAGGCGCATTTTATGCTCGCCAGCCATTCCAGGCGGCGGGAGCGCTATCTTGTCGACGCGAGGCCCGTTGACAAGCCCAAAATTGCGCCGGCCCATGCCATTTTGACGCATTGCAGCAAAAAACCCGGGGCAGATCATAGAAAAGGCATGATCGACAGCCGCGCCATCACGGCGGGCAGGGCAGCCTGGACATTGCGCTCGGCAAGATCGATCCGCGGTACCGCGCAGCCGACGATGTCGTCGCTGGCGTCCTCCTGGAAGCGGGCGATTTCACCAGCCGGCAGCAGGCGCACATGCAGGTCGACGACGCAGGCAGGTTCGAACGCCAGCGCCCGCGGCCCAAGTCCCGGCACCTCGGCGAGACCTTCTATGGTGGCGGGGGCGCGGCACACCAGCCGCCCCGCATGCGCCTCGACGAAAAGCTGATCGTCGCCGACGAGCCGTGAGAACAGGCCGCGCTGGCGGCAATGGTCGATCAGCGCCAGCGCCAGCGTCGTCTTGCCCGAACCGGACGCCCCGCTAACGAGAATGCCGCGTTCGCCGATCAGCAAGCCCGTAGCGTGGATGTTTTCAGGCCGCACGACTGGACCAGCATTCACGCTTCGGCCGGCAGCGTCACGACGAAGCGCGCGCCCTTGATCTCGCCGGGCTTGGTGCCGGGGATGTTTTCGGCGGTCAGCGTGCCGCCATGGGCCTCGACGATCTGCCTGGAGATCGACAGGCCAAGGCCCGAATTCTGGCCAAACGCCTCTCCGGCCGGCCGGTCGGTGTAGAAGCGTTCGAAGATGCGGTCGATGTTGTCGGCGCGGATGCCGGGACCGTTGTCGTCGACGGTGAGGATGTTGAACTTGCCGGCACGCGCCAGCGACAGGCTGATGTGGCCATGGTCCTCGGGAACGAAGGAGCGGGCGTTTTCGATCAGATTGGTGATGACCTGGCCGATGCGCAGATCGTGTCCGACGACGAAATAGCCTTTGACGCCCTGCGGTAGCTTGGCGACTTTGAGCTCGATCTCGACGGCCTTCTTGTTGCGGGTGGTCTCGCGCGACACGGCGACGAGGTCGGTGATGAATTTCTTCAGGTCCACCGTTCCGGCGTCTTCGCGCGCGAGCTCGGCGTCGAGACGCGAGGCGTCGGAAATGTCGGTGATGAGCCGGTCCAGCCGCCTGACGTCGTGCTGGATGATTTCCATCAGCCGGCTGCGCGAATTGTCGTTCTTGGCCAGCGGCAAGGTTTCGACCGCGCTGCGCAGCGAGGTCAGCGGGTTCTTCAATTCATGTGAAACATCGGCGGCGAAGCTTTCGATCGCCTCGATGCGCGCATAGAGCGCGTTGGTCATGTCGCGTACGGCGATCGACAGATTGCCGATCTCGTCCTGGCGGTCGGAAAAATCCGGGATCTCCTCGCGGCTCTTGACGCCGCGCCTGACCCGCACCGCCGCGGCGGACAGCCGGCGTAGCGGGTTGGCGATGGTGGAAGCCAAAAGCATCGACAGGATGGCGGTGACCAGAGCCGCGATGCCGAACACGCGCAGGATCGCCTTGCGTTCGGCGGCGACGATCTTGTCGATGTCGCCGCCTTCGGTCGACAGCATCAGCACGCCGAGGACGGCGCGGAAGCGCTGGATCGGCACCGCCACCGAAACGATCTGCTCGCCCTGTTCGGAGACGCGCACGATCGTCGACGGGCTGCCGGTCAGCGCCTTGACCACTTCCGGGAAGGCAGCGCCATTGCCGCCCGGCTGCTCGCGATAGACCGGCAGGTCGGTGTTGCGGAAGAAGTCGAAGATGAACTTCTGGATGCGCTCGACGAGGTCGGGCTCCTCCTCCTCGACCGGCGGCAGGTCGTAGCGCAGGATCTGGCCGCGCGAATAGAGATGGCGCGAATCGAGCAGCAAATTGGCGTCGCGGTCATAGATGCGGGCCCGTGTCCGCGTCGGCGAGATCAGCCGCCGCAGCACCGGCGCGACGCGCTCCGGATTGATCGGGAAGTCGAGATTATCGAGCTGGTCCGAACCGGGCCCGAGGCTTTCGCCGGCCTGCAGCTCCAGCAGCTTTTCCGGATCGATGCTGATCGAATCGGTCTCGACCGTCGCCGACGCCGCGATCGCGCCGGCGATGATCTCGCCCTGCGTCATCAGGCTTTCGACGCGGGCGTCGATCAGCCCGTCGCGAAATGTGTTGAGGTAGAGGATGCCGGTGACCAGGACAGCCAGTCCGGCAAGGTTGAGGAACAGGATGCGCCGCGTCAGGCTGGAAAAGATGTGGTGGCCAAGGAAGCGGCGCATCGGCACCGTGATCTTCGAAACGAAGGACGGCATGATGCGCGACGGCCGCCTGGCGGCGCCCGTCGGCCTGCTTCGCTGTGCTTCCACTGCCATCGAATAGCAGCTCCCGCCTAGTTAGTGAGTAGTGAGTAGGCAGTAGGGAACAGAGAAGTGGCTGAGATCGTGGCCATGTGTGAGTGGCCGCTCGCACCATTCAAAAACGGACTACTGACTATTCCCTACTGCCTACTGCCTATTCACGCCTCGCGGAACCGGTATCCGACTCCGTAAAGGGTTTCGATCATCTCGAAGTCGTCGTCGACAGCCTTGAACTTCTTGCGCAGCCGCTTGATATGGCTGTCGATCGTACGGTCATCGACATAGACCTGTTCATCATAGGCCGAATCCATCAGCGCATCACGGCTTTTTACCACACCGGGGCGCTGCGCCAGCGAATGCAGGATCAGGAATTCGGTGACGGTGAGCGTCACCGGCTCGCCCTTCCAGGTGCAGGTGTGGCGTTCCTGGTCCATGACCAGTTGGCCGCGCTCGAGCGAACGGGCCTGCTGGCTGGGCGCTTTTGCCGCGGCCTCGCGGGCGCTGGCTCGGCGCAGGACGGCCCGTACCCGCTCGACCAGCAGGCGCTGGGAGAACGGTTTGCGGATGAAGTCGTCGGCGCCCATCTTGAGGCCGAACAATTCGTCGATCTCGTCGTCCTTGGAGGTCAGGAAGATCACCGGCAGGTCGGACTTCTGGCGCATCCGGCGCAGCAGCTCCATGCCGTCCATGCGCGGCATCTTGATGTCGAGGATGGCAAGATTCGGCGGGCGCGCCGCCAGGCCTTCCAGCGCGGACGCACCATCCGTATAGGTCTCGACGCGATATCCCTCGGATTCGAGGGCGATCGACACCGACGTCAGAATGTTGCGGTCGTCATCGACAAGCGCGATTGTTGCCATTTCAAGCGGCTCCCTCATGAGCTGTCCCTTCTTTAGTAGAGAAGGGGCTTTTGCAGGACAAATTAGGTACAAAATGTGGCATAGGCCTTGTCCGCTGTCACGCGCGGGGTGCCGCCGGCCACAATCCAACCTCGACATGGATTGGACGAACGAACATCGCCAATCCTTTGGGCAACCGCGAAACTTTTCGCATATATAAACGATTTAAACAACTTTCAAAATATTTAAATCGATTAATGATTTGATATCATTTGGCTTTTCTGGTTCTGACCATATTAGCCTGCGCAGTAGGCATGCCGGAAATGCGCCGGCAAAGATGCGGAAATCTAAGAAGGGACACCCATGTCGGAAGTCGGCACACGCAATCCTGCTTGCGCGATCGATCGTATCGGCCTGAAAACCTCTGGCGTGGTGCGCTACAATTTCGGTGCGGCGGCGCTTTACGAGGAATCGATCCGGCGCAATGAGGCCCGGCTGACCGCGCATGGCGCGCTGGTCGCCGAGACCGGCCAGCACACAGGCCGTTCTCCCAAGGACAAGTTCGTGGTCCGCGACGCTGCCACCGAGCCGCATGTCTGGTGGGATAACAACAAGGCGATCTCGCCGGCGCAGTTCGAAACGCTGCTTGCCGATTTCCGGGCCCACGCCGCGGACAAGGATCTTTATGTACAGGACCTGGTCGGCGGCGCCGATGCCGAGCTGAAGCTGCCCACCAGGGTGATCACCGAATTCGCCTGGCACTCGCTGTTCATCCGCAATCTGCTGATCCGACCGGGCAAAACGGAACTCGAGCAGTTCGTGCCCGAGATGACGATCATCGACCTGCCGTCCTTCCGCGCCGATCCCGCCCGCCACGGCAGCCGCACCGAAACGGTGATCGCCGTCGATCTGACCCGCAAGATCGTGCTGATCGGCGGCACCTCCTATGCCGGCGAGATGAAGAAGTCGGTGTTCACCATGCTCAACTATCTGTTGCCGGAAAAAGGCGTGATGCCGATGCACTGCTCGGCCAATGAAGGTGCCGGCGGCGACGCCGCCATCTTCTTCGGCCTGTCGGGCACCGGCAAGACCACGTTGTCGGCCGATCCGTCGCGCACGCTGATCGGCGACGACGAGCATGGCTGGGGGCCGCACGGCATCTTCAATTTCGAAGGCGGCTGCTACGCCAAGACGATCAAGCTGTCGGCCGAAGCCGAGCCGGAGATCTTCGCCACCACACAGCGCTTCGGCACCGTGCTGGAAAATGTCATCCTCGACGCCGATGGCGCGCCGGATTTCAACGACGGCCGGCTGACCGAGAACACGCGCTGCGCCTACCCGCTCGACTTCATACCCAATGCCTCGAAGACCGGGCGCGCCAGCCATCCCAAGAACATCATCATGCTGACCGCCGACGCTTTCGGCGTGATGCCGCCGATCGCACGGCTGACGCCGGCGCAGGCGATGTATCACTTCCTGTCCGGCTACACCGCCAAGGTGGCCGGAACCGAAAAGGGCGTCACCGAGCCCGAGGCGACGTTCTCGACCTGCTTCGGTGCGCCGTTCATGCCGCGCCATCCCTCGGAATACGGCAATCTGCTGCGCGAGCTCATTGCCCAACATGGCGCCGATTGCTGGCTGGTCAACACCGGCTGGACCGGCGGCGCCTACGGCACCGGCAAGCGCATGCCGATCAAGGCGACGCGCGCGCTGCTTGCCGCCGCTCTCGATGGCTCGTTGAAGGCAACCGAATTCCGCACCGACGCCAATTTCGGCTTCGAGGTGCCGGTGGCCGTGCCTGGCGTTGATAGCGCCATTCTCGATCCGCGCTCGACCTGGGCCGACAAGGCTGGCTATGACCGGCAGGCAGCAAGGCTGGTCGGCATGTTCGCCGTCAACTTCGAGAAATTCGAAAGCCATGTCGATGCCGTCGTACTGGGTGCGGCACCCCGTATGCAGGAAGCGGCGGAGTAATCGCCAACCCGCTCGACATCGTTGCGTTCAGTGTCGTGTAGGCCCGGTTTCGATCGGGCCTTTTCTTTTTCGGCCCGCCGCGCCATGACTGCGGCATGCCGATCGACGACGACATCATCATATCCGGCGAAGCCGTGATCCATCCGGGCGACCTGCACGAGGATTTCATCCGCTCGTCGGGTCCTGGCGGCCAGAACGTCAACAAGGTGGCCACGGCGGTGCAGCTGCGCTTCGATGCGCAAAACGCCGCGGGCCTGTCGGAACGCGTGCGGGCCCGCACCATCAAGCTTGCCGGCCAGCGCGCCACCAAGGACGGCGTCATCGTCATCGAGGCCGGACGCTTCCGCACCCAGGAACAGAACCGCGCCGATGCGCGCGCAAGGCTGACCGCACTGGTCGCCAAGGCCGCCGAGCCGCCACCGCCGCCACGCAAGAAGACGCGGCCCTCGAAAGGCGCGGTGGAACGGCGGCTGAAGAGCAAGGCCGGTCGCGGCACGATCAAGAAGCTGCGCGGCCGGGTAGAGAACGATTAAGCACCGCGAAAGCTGCAGCGAGGCAGCGAAATCGGGCGCCGCGCATCCCAAAGCATGCGCGGCGTGTTCGATTCTACCAGCGGCGCTTCAGCGAAGCCGTGATGCTGCGGCCCTGGCCCATGTAGCAATAGCCGCTGC
The DNA here is from genome assembly GCF_020165735.1 of Mesorhizobium sp. B283B1A. Lineage (NCBI taxonomy): Bacteria > Pseudomonadati > Pseudomonadota > Alphaproteobacteria > Hyphomicrobiales > Phyllobacteriaceae > Mesorhizobium > Mesorhizobium sp. B283B1A. The sequence continues at coordinate 38,317 of NZ_JAIUIQ010000027.1, read as the reverse complement.
CGCAGGCTTTCGGGTCGCCGTTTGCGTTCGATAGTGGCATGTTGAGGCGACGAAACATCGCCATGCGAGGCAATCCATGCTCGTCCTGCCCAAGGGCGTCCGCCATATGCCGGCCTATCTGCCGCGCGCCGCCCAGGAGGCGCTGGTCGAGGATGTGAGAAGCATCGTCCAGCAGGCTCCGCTGTTCGTGCCGGCCATGCCGCGCACTGGCAAGGAGATGAGCGTACGGATGACCAATTGCGGCCCGCTCGGCTGGGTCACCGACAAGGAACGAGGCTATCGCTACCAGCCGACGCATCCGGTGACCGGGATGCCGTGGCCACCTATTCCGGACCGTCTGCTCGACCTGTGGCGGCAGGTCTCGGGCTATCGGCATCCGCCGGAAGCCTGCCTGGTCAATTTCTACACGGCCGAAGCGAAGATGGGCCTGCACCAGGACCGCGACGAGGTGGATTTCTCGGCGCCTGTCGTCTCCGTCTCGCTGGGTGACGATTGCCTGTTCAGGGTCGGCCAGACGACGCGTGACGGCGGCACCAAATCCTTCAGGTTGAAAAGCGGCGACGTCGTCGTGCTCGGCGGTGAGGGCCGTCTCGCCTTCCACGGCGTCGACCGCATCTACCCGTCGACCTCGGCATTGCTGAAAAACGGCGGGCGGATCAATTTGACATTGCGGCGGGTGACCAAGCCGGACGAGGGTGCCGCATGAGCCATACTGGAGGGGCTTCTGCCGCCGGACATCCTCGTTACCATGAAGCCATGTGACGGCACGGCGTTCTGTCAGCGCAGCGGCGAAAATGTCGCCGAGATCAGTTGGAACGGCAGCGCGCCATAGGTGGCGACAGTCTCCGCATCGTCCCACCGGCGGAATTGCCGGGAGGGTCGCGCCTCCAGCGTCATGGCCTGCCGTTCGCCGTCAAGCGTCACCTTGCCACGAAAACGCAGAACCCTTTCTCCACCGGATCGGCTGATGGCCATGGCGCGCAGGCGCGCGACATGGTCGTCATCGGCATTGATCTCCATTTCGATGCGGCGCCGGACCGGTGGCACACTGATCCTGACGGTGATGTCCAACATCATGTCCCCCGCCGTTCGCGGACAGGGTATGGCCTGGGAGAACGCCGGTGGCGACGATGCATTCAGCGGTTCGGGGCGGCCCGGCTTGCTCCGCCAGGCTTTGGCGGGCGGTTCCTGCCGCAGGCGGCCGCTCTTGCGGCGAAGCCGCAATTGCTTGGCAAGGCCGCGTGACAGCCAGACCAGCCTGCCGAAATCGGTTCGTGGCTTGGCCTGCAGCACGCCGGACCAGCGCGAGGGGCCGGCGCTGTCGGCCATCTCCAGCACACGGGCCAGCACTCTGTCCGGCGCGGTCACGCCAATTTCAAGCGCGAGGTAGGAGAGCGCCACCGCCGCGGCAACGGCAAGGCCGCGCCTGGCCAAGACATCGAGGAACACGTCCCAGTCGACATCGCCGCCGCGAATGGCCACCGCACAATCGACCAGCCAGTCGCTGTGCGTGTGGGCGTCGAGCCCGCCATGCGCGATGGCAAGCGCGATGCGGTCGGCGGGCGACGGCACCAGCACGTCGACGCCGCTGAAAATGGCGGGGTCCGCCCGTCGCCAGATGGCGATGTCGTCTTCATCGCTTTGCTGCGAACCGTCATAGGCAAGCTGGTGCAGGTCGATGTCGCCAAAATTGCCCTTGAAGAAGTTCATCGAGCGCAGCGAGGCCAGTCTTGTCCTCAGATATTGCGGGCTGACGCCGGTGGCGATCTGCCATTCGCGGTCGCGCAGCACGTCGAAGGCCGTTTGCATGTCCTGCGGCCGCACCAGTATGTCGATGTCGTGCGCCACCCGCCCACGCTGTGCCGCCGCGTCGAGGGCAATTCGACTGGCGCCCTTGATGAGCATCACCATGCATCCGGCATCCGCCATCGCCTTCAGTGCCGGTTCGGCTTCGCGCATCGCCATCCGCGACTTGGTCCACAGCATCTTCTGCAGGCCCAAAAGCCGTGGGAAGGCGGTATGGCCAGCCAATTTCCTGCCGAATCGGTCCGAAATGGCGGCCAGCAGCCGGTGTTCGCGGAAGGAGACGAGATCGATGTCGTTCACAGCCAACCATTGCATCGCGCATTGGCTGGCCGCCTCCTCGTCATCGAGGAGTGCCGCCTTGAGCAACTGGTCGAGACCGCCGGTCGGCCAGGACCAGCCATAGTCGGGAAACCGGCGGGTGATGCGGCGGACAGCCTTGGCCATCAGCCACCACCCGCTCTGCCTTGCGCGCGCCTTTTCATGGCCAGCCTTGCCACTTCGAGATAGCCGCGATCGCGCGCCGGGTCGCGTCCATAAGAGAGGCTGCCGGGCCTGATGCGGCGCAAGGCCAGCACGTCGTCGAGCATGGCAAGGACAAAGCCTGCCTCGCGAACCCGGGCGATCCAGTCGATCATCTCGCCGCGGCCGCCTTGTGGGTCGACAATGGGGCCGACGGCCGTCACCACCTCCTGGCGGATCATCATCGTCGTGCGCGACCAGCCTGCCACGCTGGCCGTCTCGGGCAAATCGGGCCTGTCGCCGCGAAACGTCCGCCAGTGCGCGAAGACGCCCGCTGTTCCGGGATCACGGTCGAGGCAGGCTAGCTGTTTTTCGATCTTGTCCGGCAGCCACAGGTCGTCGGCGTCGAGCGTCGCGACGAACGGGGTCGAGAGTGCGTCAAAACCCCTGGTGGTGGCGCTTCCGGGGCCTTCATTCTCTTGCCGCAGCACCGTCACCGGCAGGTTCATCGCCTCGATCACGGCAACCGTATCGTCGGTCGATCCGTCATCGACCACGACGATGGCTTCCGCCTTGACCGTCTGGGCCAGAACCGAGTTCAGCGCCGCGCCGATGGTTGCGGCCGCGTTGAAAGCCGGAATGACGACGCCATAGCCCGCCATTACAGGAACCGCCACTGCGCGAGATCCTTGAAGTCGAATATGCCCTCGACCCGCCGCAAGCCGGGGTCTGCCTTGCGGCGCTTCATCGACTTATGGATGGCGCGCATGAACTCGCGAAAGGGCACGTCGGCTTCCTTGGTCATGTTGCCGGGATGACGCCTGTAATAGAGAGCCACCGTATCGGGCATAATGTATTTTGCCTGGCTCTCGAAGATGCGCAACAGATAGTCGGTGTCCTCCGCCTGCCTGAAGTCCTCGTCGAAGCCGCCGGTGCGCTCGATGAGTTCCCGTGCAAAAATCCCGGCTGACAGGTGGATTCCCCGCACGGTGATGGCGTGGCTGTCGGCGGCCGGCTCCAGCGTCTCGCCATCGATCTTGTCGACCAGCGTCATGCGCGAATAGGTCAGGTCGAGGCCAGGATCCTCTTCGAAGCAGGCGATATCCGCCGCGAAGCGCCCTATCGGCGAGATGTCGTCGGAATCGAGAAACGATACCAGCCGCGTCTGCGGCAGCAATTGCTTCAGCCCGGCATTGCGTGCCTTGGTGACCCCGCCATTGGCCTGCTGGAAAAGACGAATGCATGGGGCCTGGTCGACCAATGACCGCACGACGGCCGCCGAGCCGTCGGTCGACCCATCGTCGATGACGATGATGTCGAGATCGACGTTTTCGCGTTGCCTGAGCAGCGAGCGTAGCGCGAGGCCAACGAATTGTTCGCGATTGTGGACCGGCATGATCACGCTCAGCTTCATATGTCGCCCCGGATCATGAATTCGCCGCCCGACATATCACATGAACCGCCAGTCGGCGGAGTCTTTCAGGTCGAAAATGCCGTCGACCGTATGCAGCGAGGGATCCGCCTTGCGCCGCTTCATCGACTTGTAGATCGCACGCATGTACTCGCGAAGCGGTACGCCGGGCTCCCTGGTCATGTTGCCGGGGTGACGTCTGTAGTAGAGCGCAATGGTGTCTGGCATCACGAATCTGGGGCCGCTCTCAAAGACGCGCAGCAGGTAGTCTGTATCTTCGGCCTGACGGAATGCCTCGTCGAAGCTGCCGATCCGGTCGATAAGCCTCCTGCTGAATGTTCCTGCCGCCAAGGAAAGCCCTCGGGCGATCTTGCGGCGGCTGCCAGGAGTCGGCTCCAGCATTTCGTCGTCGAGATCTTCAACCATCATCATCAGGGAATAGGTCAGGTCGAGGCTCGGATCGGCTTTGAAATGGACGAGGTCGGCCTTGAAGCGTCCGGATGGCGAGATGTCATCGGAGTCCAGGAACGATACGAATTGCGTCTGTGGCTGCAATTGGCCAAGACCGGTGTTGCGCGCACTTGCCACACCCTGGTGGGCCTGGTGGAAAAGCCGGATGCACGATGCTTCCCGCATGACGGCGCGGACGATGTCCACGGTGCCATCCGTCGACCCGTCATCGACGACGATGACATCGAGCTCGGCATCGTCCCGCTGCCTGAGCAGCGATCGCAAGGCCGCAACGACATAGTGCTCGCGGTTGTAGACAGGCATGATGACGCTCAATCTCACGCGTTGCTCCGCATGATGAAATCCGAAATCGTGCCGGCGATCTCCTGTGGGTGCGTCCCCAGCGAGAGTTGGTAGCATGGCAGCTGCCGGGTGAGGTCGCTGAAAAAGCGAAAGCCGCTCTCGCGCTCGCCAGGCATTTGCGAGATGCCGGACGGCGCCAGTGCAATCATTGCCTCCTTGCGCGACACGGGCATGATCGAACTTGCCTCGCCCCCACTGATATGAGGCACCATCAACGCGACGATGTCCAGCCGCGCGGGTATTGCCCGTGCCGCAAGGTCATCGATGCGGAACTGGTGCTTGCCTTGCCAGTTGAGCGGACCATAGGATTTCAGCCGGTGTTTCAAGCCCAGCCGCTCGAAGCCCTCGGGATCCTGCTTGAGCGTGGCAAACAACGGATGCGCGGTCGGCCCGTTGGCAAGGTCGATCAGCACATAGTCGTCGCCGACACTGTCGAGCCCGTTGAGCAGGCCGGCGACGACCGTTCCCGATTTGCCGGCGCCGCCTGCTCCGGCGAGCAGAATTCCCTTGCCGCCGACACCCAGCGTGCCCGCATGGGCCAGCCGCATGCCGCGCGCCGCATATTCCCAATGCAGGAAGGGGCGGAGCGGCGCCCCCGGCTCCCAAGGCGGGAACCTGTCATCGGCGGTCATCAGTTGCACGCCCAGACGGCGATCGGGGTCGTAGAACTGCCAGAAATCCAGGTCGTGGAAATGGTTGCCGCGCAGTCCGGCTTCCGCCAGCCGGCTGGCGAAGGCATGCTCCGTGAAGGGTCCTTGGCCCCAACTGGCTGGCGCCGCGATGCCATCCACGCCGGGATGCGCGACGAAGATGCGGCAGGTGTTGGCAGCCGCCCCATTGCCCGGAGCAGCGACAAAGCCGTGAACGACGGCATCCGCGAACGCGCCGGCACTCAGATGCGCGGTCAGCTCCAGATGCGGCAGGCCCACCGTGCGCGTCAGCGGATAATACGCGGCGCTGCTTTCGGCCTGCGCCAGCACATGACGTGCGTAGTCCGCCAGGTTATCGAGAGTGACTTTCGGCATGGTTTGCCTGTTCCGACGCCGTCCAGCGACGAGAGTGCCTGATGCGCGCGCCTCAGTTGGCCTGCTTCACCGCGGGCCAACCGAGGGGTTCCTCGACCTCGTGGATGGGGTCAACGACGATGAGATCGGCAAGGTCGTCATGGATATCGACCTTGAGGGGCTCGCTGGCACCCGCAAGCTGAGCCAGCAATTCGCTGGGAACCGGTTTTGCAGCGGCATCGGTCACGGCCGCCAGCAAGCCGAATTCGAGCAATTGTGAAACAAAGCCGTCAATCTCGGCGGCACCCAGCGCGCCGGCTGCCGTTGCGGCTCCGACCAGTTCGGAGGCAGGCACGCCGGACGACAGCGCATCCCAAAGCCTGCTGCCTGAATCCGAGAAGCCGAAATATTTGCCCGTCGTCAGGTCGAGAACGACGGCTTCGCCGTCGAAGGATTCAAAGACGATGTCCTTGCTCGCTATGGCATAGATGCCGGATTGTCGCATGTTTGCTCCCCGCCGAAGCAGGCCGCGGAGATGATCCTCGACCCTCACGGTCAACCCTACCGTTGTAGAGGCGTCTAACCATTTGCAGGGTTTTTGGCAAGATGGCCCGCAGGCCCGGCGGGCGCGACCGCAGGCCCTGCCTGCTGGTTACGCCTCGATTTCCAGTGCCGACAGCGGCTTGGAGCAACAGGCCAGGATGAAGCCGTCGTCGATCTCATGATCGAGGATGCCGCCATTGTGGCTCATCTCGACATCGCCGGAGACCTTCTTCACCTTGCAGGTTCCGCACAGGCCGAATTCGCAGGCGGCGGGGATCCGCACGCCCGAAGCGCGCGCCGTCTGCAGCACCGTCTGGCCGGCGAGGCATTCGGCGTCGACCTCCGAAAGCGAGAAGCGGATTGGCGTTGCCGCTTCGACCGGAACAACCGTGCCGCCTTCCGCAGGCGCCGCGAACGGCGCCGGGACCGCCTCCACGGCAGGGGCCGCAAAGCTCTCCTGATGGTATTGCGTCATGTCGAAGCCGGCGGCTTCAAGCATGCCGCGCACGGCGCGCATGAAGGGATCGGGGCCGCAGCAGAAGATTTCGCGCTCGCGGAAATCCGGGGCCAGCAATGGCAGCCGGATCGCGTCGATGCGGCCCATATGCCCGTACCAGCCCTCGCGGCTGGAACGCTCCTCGATCATGAAGCCGAGCGACAGGCCGGGCATATGGCCGCCGAGCAGTTCGAGCTCCTTGCGGAAGATGATCTCTTCCGCGCGCCGCGCGCAATTGACGAAGCCGACATCGGTCCAGGGCGCGCAGTCGTTCAGCCAGCGCAGCATCGACATCATCGGTGTCACGCCCGAACCGGCCGAGATGAACAGATATTTGGCCGCCGGATGGCTGTGCAGCGAGAAATCGCCTGCCGGCCCGTAGGCCTTGACGTGCGAGCCGGGCACCAGATGGTCGAACATCCAGCGCGTGCCGATGCTGCCGGCCTGCGCCTTTACCGTCACCGCGATCGAGAATGGCCGCGACGGTGACGATGACAGCGTGTAGGTGCGCATCAGCGGCCCGTCCGAAGTCGGCAGCTCCAGCGTCACGAACTGGCCCGGCTTGTAGCGGAACCAGGTCTGGTTGTCGGACCGGAAGGTGAAGGTCTTCACGTCGGGCGCCTCATCGCTGACGCCGATCACTTCCAGCACCTGGAGCCGGTCGTTCCACGGCGCCATCTGGTCGAGATGGCGATAGAGGCCAAGATCGGTCATCGCATTCATCCTCTGGTCCTTCTTGCCCTGCTCATGTCGTGTTTGGGCAACATGAGCTCACGCAACGCTGCGCAGCGCCGGCTTGCCGTCTTCGGCAAGGCGCGGACCGATGAAGCGGGCGTACCAGTCGACGAACTGGATGACGCCTCCCTCGTGCAACTCCGAATAGGGGCCGGGCTCATAGGCCGGCGACAGGATGCCGAAGGCGTTCTCCTCGACGATGCGGCGGTCCTGGTCGTTGGTCTCGGTCCACACATGGGTGAGTTCGGTGAGATCGTAGTCGACGCCCTCGACCGCATCCTTGTGGACCAGCCATTTGGTCGTCACGGCGGTTTCCGTGGCGCTGATCGGCAGCACGCGGAAGGTCACGGCATGGTCGATGAGGATATGGTTCCATGTCGTCGGGTAGTGATAGTGCATCAAGGTGCCGATGCGGTCGGCCGAGACGTTGTCGGAGAGGTTCTTCCTCACCGCCCGCTTGCCGCTCATCGTGTAGCTGACGGCATCGCGCAGCAGCGGCGCGCGGGTGGCGCGATACTGTCCGGCCGGATCGATGCGGAACTTGCTCGGCAGGCCGGCCGCCTCGCATTTCGCCCAGTGCGCCAGCATCTCCGGATCGCTGTCGGCGCCCTGCACGCCGGTCACGGTCGGTGCTTCCGGGAACGTCTTGCACAATTCCGGGTGATTGCCCGCGCAATGATAGCACTCGCGGTTGTTTTCCCAGACGAGCTTCCAGTTGCCCTTCTCGATGATCGTGCTCTCGAAGGCGATCTTCGCCTCGCCGAGCCGGTGCGGCTTGAGGTAGGGTTCGATCATCGCCCGCATCGGCGCGAAGTCGGCCGGCTCCTTCGCCAGGCAGATGAAGATATAGCCGGCGACGCTTTCGCAGGCGACCGGCTTCAGCCCGAACTGGCTCTTGTCGAAACCCTCGGCCATCTGGCGGGCGAACAGCAGGCGGCCGTCCAGCTCATAGGTCCACTGGTGATAGGGGCAGACCAGTTTGGCGGCCATGCCCTTCTCGGTGTTGCAGACGCGGCTGCCGCGGTGGCGGCAGGAATTGTGGAAGGCGTTGATCTTGCCCTGCTGATCGCGCACCAGCACGACCGGATAGTCGCCGATCTGCACGGTGATGAAGCTGCCTGGCTTGGGCAGCTCGCAATCATGGCCGATGAACAGCCAATCGCGATACCAGATCAGCTCCATGTCGAGCTTGAAGTAGTCCGGATCGGTGTAAAAGGGCTGTTCCAGCGAAAAGCCCTGTCTGCGGCTGTTCAAGAGCCTCAGCATGTCGTTGCGAGCATCCATGTCCTGTCCTCATATCCAAGGACTGAACTGGTGGTGATGGAGGAAGGATCGGACGCAGGCCGGCGCCAGCCGGGCATGCATCATCCACCCCTTGACCGCCCACCGCGATCAGTCGAGTTCTAGCAATCTCGGGCTGGTTTCCGGGCTCTGGAGTCGTCCTTGCGGACCATCGCGACACCTTCCCAGGCTTTCGCCCAGTGGTCTCCCGTTGCGACTTGAACTCCACCACCGTTGCGGGGGCAGCGCCGGATTCTGACCGGCTTCCCAATTCTCCACTCCGTCGTCACGAAGCGGCACCTGAGATGGCGTGATCTAATCACGGCATGCATCGCGGCGTCGGCATGAAAACGACATCGCATCCATGCGGCGCGACACGCATGCAAGATCGTCCGTACAAGGATCGCGACCTTTGAAACCGGCTCGTCGCCAGCACCCCAAACGTTGTTTTTCGATCCTTGGCCGGAGCCAAAGAAAGGTTAACAGTTTCGAAAAGTGACTATTAGCGAAACCTAAAATCGAACCGAACGGTTCGTTTCTGTTGACGGTGCGTGCAGGATGTTGTGAACGCTGGGCCTCCGACACAGTTGGTGATAGCTCCCTTGATCCTTCTAACTAATTGATAAAAAAAGCAAAAAAATTGATGTGGAAGCCGGTGGTACAATTTCAAGTGGTGGATTCATGGTCCACGCGGAACAACTTCGTGATTGGAAACGGCCATCTGGCTTTCCCAAATCGGGGCTGTCCGAACGACGCGATTTCATCCCAAGACACGCCGCTAGACGGACGGAAAAATACTGGAGTGCCCAAAATGAAAAAGATTGTTCTCACTGCCGCCGCCCTTCTGGCCATTTCCGGCAGCGCCTTCGCTGGTAGCGACCATTATAGTTCGGACCATTACGGTTCGAATGCGACCCCTGCAGCCACTGCCGTCGACAGCTCGTACACCGCTTCGGTCAAGAAGTCGGAACCGGCTGCTCAGACGCCTGTCCAGGGTGCCGACCACAACCTCTTCGGTAACCACTAACAGCCAACCGCCGGTTGACGGCTGCTTGCCCGCCGTCCTGGCGAACTCAAAAATTCATCAAAATTCAGGAGACTTGAAATGAAGAAGATCATTCTTGCTGCCGCCGCCGTTCTGGCCATTTCCGGCAGCGCTCTCGCCGGCAGCGACAACTATGGCGCCAACCAGCCTGCCGTGACGTCGACCGACAATTCGTACACGGCTTCGACCAAGAAGTCGGAACCGGCTGACCAGAAGCCTGTCGTCGGCGCCGACCACAACCTCTTCGGCAACAACTAAAGCCGACCCGGCAACGGCGGGTTTGCCCGCCATGCCGTGGAATTCGAGACTTCAGGAGACTTGAAATGAAGAAGATCATCCTTGCTGCCGCCGCCGTTCTGGCGATTTCCGGCAGCGCTTTCGCCGGCAGCGACAATTATGGCTCCAATGGCGCCAACCAGCCTGCCGTGACTTCGACCGATGTGGACGCTTCGCATACCGGTTCGATCCGCGACAGCGGCTCGCCTGTCTACAAGCTGCTCAATTCGTCGGGCAACGTGCAGAAGCCGGCCCCTCAGAGCAACGACCGGGACCACTTCGGCAATCACTAACAGTCGAAGTCGGTTTTAAAAATGAGCGGCGGGCATGGCCCGCCGTTTTTTGTCGTTGAGGCCGGCTTTTAGCTCAAGCCGCCTTTGCTTCCGCCTCGTGCAGCGCGAAGGACCGGCCATCCGCGTCGAAGATATGCAGGTCCTCGGCATTGGCGCTCAGCCGCAATGTCGAGCCGCGCTTGACCTCGACATTGCCAGGCAGCTTGGTCACCAGCGGCAGGTCGGCGCGGCCGATGTCGACATAGACCAGCTGGACCTCGCCGAGCTGTTCGACATAATCCACCGTGCCTTCGAACAGATAGTCCGTGCCGCTGGCGATGATCAGGTCCTCTGGTCGCACGCCGAAGCTTACCGCCGCGCCCTTCGCCGAAGCCGGTGTCGCGATCGGCACCGTCGCCTTGCGGCCGCCGACATGGCTGACGATTGTCGGGTTTCCGGTCTTGTCGATGGTCGCCGGCAGGATGTTCATGGCCGGCGAGCCGATGAACTGGGCGACGAACAGATTGCCGGGCTTCTTGTAGAGCTCCATCGGCGTGCCGACCTGTTCGATATGGCCTTCCTTGAGCACGACGATGCGATCGGCCAGCGTCATGGCCTCGACCTGGTCATGGGTGACGTAGATCATGGTCGTGTTGGGCATCGATTCCTTGAGCTTGGCGATCTCGATGCGGGTGGCGACGCGGAGCGCCGCGTCAAGGTTCGACAGCGGCTCGTCGAACAGGAACACTTTCGGATTGCGCACGATGGCGCGACCGATGGCGACGCGCTGGCGCTGGCCGCCCGACATCGCCTTGGGCAGCCGGTCGAGGTATTTGGTCAGCTGCAGGATCTCCGCCGCCTGGCGCACGCGCCGGTCGATCTCGGCCTTGTTCTCCTTGCCGATCTTCATCGAGAACGCCATGTTGTCGTAGACGGTCATGTGCGGATAGAGCGCGTAGGACTGAAACACCATGGCGATGCCCCGCTTCGACGGTGGCACGTCGTTGACCACCTCGCCATCGATCTTGAGCTCACCTGAGGTGATTTCCTCGAGCCCGGCTACGGAGCGCAGCAGGGTCGACTTGCCGCAGCCCGACGGACCCACGAAGACGATGAACTCGCCCGATTTGATATCGAGGTCGATGCCGTGGAGAATGTTGAGATTGCCGTAGGACTTCTTCACTTGCCTCAAATTGACATCGGCCATTGGTTCCTCCCAGTGATTCCTAAAATTCAGTCGATGCGTCCGAACCAGGCGCCGTAACCGCCGAGTTCGATCGAACCGGTGCTCGCCTGCCCGGAAAATCCGTGTCCCGGCAAAGGGTGCAGTGATCGTCCGCCAAGGTCAACCTTGGCCGGCTTGGCGCCAAGGTTGAAGACACAGACGATCTGCTCGTTGCCGGCCCGGCGGGTGAAGGCGACGGTGTCGCCCTGGCTTTCGATGAAGGTGATATCGCCCTTGGCGAGCGCGGGGTGGGCGCGGCGGAAGGTGAGAAAGCGCCGGTAGTGCTCGAGCAGGGAAGTCTCGTCGCCCTGCTGCACATTGACGGCCTGCGACAAATGCTTGGCCGGCACCGGCAACCAGGGTTTTGCTAGGGAAAAGCCGCCGTTCTTGGCGCTGCCATCCCACACCATGGGCGTGCGGCAGCCGTCGCGGCCCTTGAATTCCGGCCAGAAGCGGATGCCGTAGGGATCCTGCAGATCCTCGAAGCGCAGTTCGGCCTCGCCGAGGCCTAGCTCTTCGCCCTGGTAGATGCAGACCGAGCCGCGCAGCGACATCAGCAATGCCGAGATGACCTTGAGATAGGCGGTCGGATCGGCTTCGCCAGCCGCCCAGCGCGAGGCCGGGCGCATCACGTCATGGTTGGAGAACGCCCAGCACGACCAGCCGTCGGTTGCGACCTTGCCGAAGGTTTCCAGCACCGAACGGACCTTGGCGGCGCTGATCTTTTCCGGCGCCAGGAAGTCGAAGGAATAGCACATGTGCACGCGCTTGCCGCCGGCCGTATAGGCGGCCACCACGTCCAGCCCACGCTGCGAATCGCCGACTTCGCCGACAGCGGCGGTTGCCGGATACTCGTCGAGCAGGGCGCGGAAACGTTCGAGGAAACCGAGGTTCTCCGGCCGGCTCTTGTCGTAGATATGGTCCTGGTAGTTGTAGGGGTTGACCGCCGGTGCCGTCTGGTCGTTGCGCTCCTCGGGCGCCAGCGGTGGATTGTTTTCCAGGCCCTGGCTGTGGAAGTAGAAATTGATGGTGTCGAGCCTGAAGCCGTCGACGCCGCGCTCCAGCCAGAAACGGGTGACGTCGAGCAGGGCGTCCTGGACCTCGCGGCTGTGGAAGTTGAGATCGGGCTGCTCGGCCAGGAAATTATGCAGGTAATATTGCTGGCGGCTGGTGTCCCATTGCCAGGCCGATCCGCCGAAGATCGACAGCCAGTTGTTGGGCGGCGTGCCGTCGGGCTTGGCGTCCGCCCAGACATACCAGTCCGCCTTGGGATTGGTGCGGCTCGACCGGCTTTCCTTGAACCAGGGATGGATGTCGGCGGTGTGCGACAGCACCTCGTCGATCATCACCTTGAGACCCAGCCGGTGCGCTTCCGCCGTCAGCGCATCGAAATCGGCCAGCGTGCCGAACATCGGGTCGACATCGCAATAGTCCGAGACGTCGTAGCCGAAATCCTTCATCGGCGACGTGAAGAAAGGCGAAATCCAGATGGCGTCCGCACCGAGTGCGGCAATATAGGGCAGCCGCTGGATGATGCCCTTGAGGTCGCCAATGCCGTCGCCGTTCGAATCCTGGTAGCTGCGCGGATAGATCTGGTAGATCACCGCACCGCGCCACCAGTCGCGATCGATGGCGAGGTCAGGTTTCGAACTGGCTTTCAAAGCGGATTGCATGGTCTCAGCCTCCTTTCACCGAGCCGGCAAGCAGCCCGCGGACGAAATAGCGCTGCAGCGAGAAGAACACGATCAGCGGCACGATGATGGTCACGAATGCCGATGTCGTCAGGATCTCCCAATCGCCGCCGCGTGAACCAAGCAGCGCATTGAGCTTGGCCGTCAGCACGATCTGGTCTGCTTCCGTACCGAGGAAAACCATCGCCACCAGAAGATCGTTCCATACCCACAGGAACTGGAAGATGGCAAACGAGGCCAGCACCGGGAACGACAGCGGCAACACGATCTTGACGAAGATCTCGAAATCGCTGGCGCCGTCGATGCGCGCCGATTCCATGATTTCGCGCGGCAGGCCGGCTATGTAGCTGCGTAGGAGGTAGATGGCGAAGGGCAGCCCGAAGCCGGTATGCGCCAGCCAGATGCCGAGATAGGTTTTCGACGGTACGCCGAAGAACGAGCCGACACCGTTGTAGAGTTTCAGCAGCGGGATCAGCGACATCTGCAGCGGCACCACCAGGAGGCCGATGATCACCGCGATCAGCAGCGCCCGGCCGGGAAAGCGCATCCAGGCCAGCGCATAGGCCGCGAAAGCCGCGATCAGGATCGGGATCACCGTCGCCGGGATGGTGACGGTCAGCGAGTTCATGAACGAGCGGCCGATGCCTTCCGAAAACAGCACGGACCGGTAGTTGTCGGTGGTGAATTTCGGCGGCGCCGACGAGGCGTAATAGAGGCGCTGGCCGCGGTCGCCCTCGAAAGCCTTGGGCGAGGTCATGACGAAGCTGCCGTCGGCATTGACCTGCAGGGTCACGCCGTCGCCGAGATCGGCCGATGTGCCGGCCGCATATTGCGTCGGTGCCGCCGACTTGACGCCGAAGGCGCTGATGTCGCGCTTGGCGCCGTCGCCGAAGATGCTGCCTTCCAGAACGAACTTGCCGTCCTTCTGGACTTGCGCCGAGGCGGGCGGCAGGCGGCCGGCCTCGGTCTGGGTGGAACTGGCGAACGAATTCCACCAGCCCGAGGCGATGATCTGGTCCTTGTCACGCAGCGAGGAGACCAGGATGCCGAGCGTTGGAATGGTCCAGATCGTCACGAAGACCAGCACCGCGATGTGAACGCCGAAGCGGCTGGCGAAGGAATTTCCGGTCGCGACGGCCATCTCAGTGTCCTCCCGTCTCTTTGTTGGCCTGGCGGATATTCCAGACCATGATCGGGATGACCGCGATCATGATGATGATGGCTATCGTTGCGCCGCGGCCGAAATCGCCGCCGCCGCGGAACATCCAGTCGAACATCAAATTGGCCAGCACCTGACTGTTCCACTGGCCGTTGGTCATGGTCAGCACGATGTCGAACACCTTGAGCACGAGAATGGTGATCGTGGTCCAGACGACGGCGATGGTGCCCCAGATCTGCGGCACCATGATCTTCCAGAAGATCTGGAACGGGTTGGCGCCGTCGATGACGGCGGCTTCCAGCGTTTCCTCGGGAATGCCGCGCAGCGCCGACGACAGGATGACCATGGCAAAGCCGGTCTGGATCCAGATCAGGATCACCATCAGGAAGAAATTGTTCCAGAACGGCAGCGATATCCAGACCTGTGGTTGGCCGCCGAAATGCTGGATGATGGCATTGAGGATGCCGATCTGTACCTGGCCCTCGCCGCGATACTCGTAGATGAATTTCCAGATCACGCTGGCGCCGACGAAGGAGATCGCCAGCGGCAGGAAGATCAGGCTCTTGGCGATCGTGCCCCACCAGATCTTGTCGGTGAGCACGGCAATGATCAGGCCGAGGAAAGTGCAGGCGGCGGGCACCACGGCCAGCCACAACACATTGTTGAGGATCGAGTTGCGGAAGTCGCGGTCGCCGAACGCCCACTGATAGTTGGCCAGGCCGACAAAATTGACGCCGCCGCGATCGAGGAACGACAGCCGTAGCGTCTCGATGACGGGATAGATCAGATAGATGGTCAGGATGATCATCGCCGGACCGACGAACAGCCACGGCCGCACCAGTCCCTGTCGGCGCAGATTGTCGATGGCCGCCGCGCCAGAGACGCCGCGCGACGGAAATATCAGGTCGACCAGTCTGTTGGCGCCCCAAAAATAGGCGACGCAGCCGCCGACGCCGATGATGATGACGAAAATAGCCGAGAAAATCTGAGCCGCCATGGGTCCCTCTCCCTGCGCATGATCGACCAGGCAATGCTGGCGATCGGATGCACCGACTTTCAGTCATTCGGAACAATTGAAACGCGAAGGTTTCCGGCGGAAGCCGCCGGTCGGACCGGGCCGAAGCCCGGATCCAGCATTGGGAGGACGACATGCATGAAACGAAGACCTAAAGCGCGTCGCGTGAATCCGTCTCGACGCGACGCGTTTCTAGGCTGCGGTCACTGCCGGTCGCCTATTTGATCCCGTCCCAGCTCTTCTGGATGTCGGTGGCGACATCCTGGGCGGACTTGCCGCCGACCAGGTCGATCATGCCGGTCCAGAATGAGCCGGCGCCGATCTTGCCGGGCATCAGGTCGGATCCGTCGAAGCGCACTGTCGTCGCGCCGACCAGGATCTCGCCCTGCTTCTTCAGCGCGTCGCTGCCATAGGCGTCCTTGTTGGCTCCCTTGAACGGGGTCACGAAGCTCTTTTGCGCCATCCACAATTCATGCGCGAGCGGCATCTCCAGGAACTTGATGAACTCGTGGGATGCCTTGGAATCCTTGGTGATCATCACCAATGTTCCGGCCACTTCCAGCGGCGTGCCCAGTTCCGGCTTGGAAGCGTAAGGCGGATAGTTGAAGAAGTCCGCATCCTGGCCGAGCTTTACGCCCTCCGGAAAGAAGGAGGGGATGAACGATGCCTGGTGGTGCATGTAGCATTTCGGTGGCACGCTGAAGAGGCCCTTCGGGCTATCGCGGAAGTCCGTCGCGGCGACCGCCTTGGCGCCGCCGTCGACCATCTTGTCGTCGGTGGCGATCTTGCCGAAAATGTCGATGGCGTTGACCACCGCCGGATCGGTGAACGGAATCTCGTTCTTCACCCACTTGTCGTAAACTTCCGGCGGCTGCGTCCTCAGCATGATGTCCTCGACCCAGTCGGTCGCCGGCCATCCGGTGGCACCGCCGGAGCCAAGCCCGATGCACCAGGGCTTGCCGCCATCGGCAATGATCTTCTTTTCGAGCTCGGCCAGTTCCTCCTGCGTCTTCGGCACCTTGTAGCCGGCTTCCTCGAAATTATCGGGCGAGTACCAGACCAGACCCTTCACGTCGATCTTGTAGGGAAGCGCATAGAATCCTGGCTTGCCGTCCTTTCCTGCGAAAGTGCCGAGCTTGGCCCAGGAATCGCCAGCCGCGTAGTTCTCCTTGACCCATGCGGCAACGTCGTCGCCCAACGGGGTCAGCACGCCCTTGGAGGCAAGGTCCTGAATCAGGCCCGGCTGCGGCAGGATCGCGATGTTCGGCGGGCTGCCCGCCTGCGTGTCGATGACGATCTGCTGCTCGTAGTTTTCGGACGAGGAATATTTGATCTCGGCGCCAGTGGCTTCCGCGAAATAATCGAGTACCGAACGGGCAAGCGTCTCGTCCTCACCGCGCCACGGGCCAAAGATCGTCAGCGTCTCGCCCTTGAGGTCAACCTTCTTGAGTTCGTCGAAGTTGGCCCAGTGAAACCGCGCGTCCTCGCCTGGCTTGAACTTCAGTTCGGCCTGCGCGGGCACGTTCAGGGCGAGCGTGGCGAACGCGGCACCCAGCAAAAGCATTTTCTTCATCGGTATTCCCTCCCAGTGGGTCACACACACCGGACGGAACCTCCATTCCGCCCGCCGACGCCGCAGGACTGTGACTCAGTCGCAAGAGAACCGCAACCTTTCGAAGAGTCTTCCAAAGCGCTTTGGCTTTGGTGATCTCGCCATTGAATCGGTCCGGAGTCAAGAGGGTCATGCACTAATCGATTTAATTCGAAGCATTCAGGGTCAAAGAAGTGCGCTGCAGCATGCTTTTTTGGCGGTGCAGCAGCAATTTTTGTTTCAAACCCGCCTCGGGCACGCTTATGGTCATCGCAACATGGCCGCACCTTTATGGTGCTTGGGTCGATTCAATTTAAAAGCGCTTTGGGGATGGAGCCCTCTCGTGAACCTCAAGCAGCTCGCGCATATGCTGGCGCTTTCGCAGACCACGGTAAGCCGGGCGCTGAACGGCTATCCGGAGGTCAACGAGGAAACGCGAAGGCGCGTCATGGACGCCGCCAAGCGCCACGGCTACCGCCCCAATCCGAGCGCGCGGCGGCTGGCGACCGGCAAGTCGGGCATGATCGGCTATGTCCTGCCGACAGGTGCCGCCGTCGACATCGATCCGCATTTCGTTGAATTCCTGTCCGGCCTTGGCGATTATGCGCGTTCGCACGAACTCGACCTCGTGCTGTCGCCGGCCGACGCCGACGACCAGGAGACGACCTATCGGCGCATTGTCGCCAACCGGCAGGTCGATGCCGTCTACATCTCCTCTCCCAAGCCGCAGGACAATCGGGTAGCGCTGGTCAACACGCTGGGCATTCCCTTCATCGTCCATGGCCGCAGCGAAGGCTTCGATTTCGACTATCCCTATCTCGACATCGACAATGAGGGCGCCTTCCACGAGGCCGCGCGGCTGCTGGTCCAGCTCGGCCACCGGCGGCTGGCGCTGATCAATGGCGACGACGGCGAGACCTTCGCCATCCATCGCGAGCGCGGCGTGCGTCGTGCGCTCGCCGCGAGCGGGCTGGCCTTGAGCGAACGCCATGTCTGCTCTCTGGTCATGACAGAGGAGAACGGCTATCGCGCCACCAGGCGCCTACTGGAAGCAAGCGACGCGCCGACGGCAATCGTCTGCTCCAGCCTGATCATGGCGCTGGGCGTCGTGCGCGCGGTGCGCGACCTCGGTCTGAGCATTCCGGGCGACGTCTCCCTGATCGCCCATGACGATGTCTTTCCCTGGCTGCGGCCGGAGAATTTTTCGGTGCCGCTGTCGACGACGCGCTCGTCCATCCGTCTCGCCGGCGCCCGCGTCGCCGAGCGTCTGGCGGCGCGGATATCGGGACTGGAAGAGGGGGCGCGAGGCGAGATCTGGCCGGTGGACCTGGTGATCAGGGGATCGGTCGCCGGGGCGCCCGCATAGGTCGTGCCGACGATTGGCGAAAGCGACGAAGCGAGTAATCTCCCCACTTGCGGGGGAGATGTCCGGCAGGACAGAGGAGGGTGCTGTCCCGCCGACGTCACAGATCTGAGGGAACCTATTCCTTCCCCGCCCCAGCCGCCTTGATATCCAGCAGCCCATAACCGAAGTCGTTGTCGCGCCCCTTGGGGCCGAGATCCCTGGCCGTTGTCGCCAAGGCCTTTTCGATGTCGTCGGCCGAGCGGTCGGGCGCTGCGTGGATCAGATTGGCGATGGCGCCGCTCACGATCGCCGCGGCGAACGAAGTGCCGGTGACCACATCCGAGCCGGCGCCGCTCGGCGCCACCATCTCGACGCCGGGCGCCGAGATGAAGACATAGGCGCCGCGATTGGCCTGCGGCATCAGCCCGTCCTTGGCGTCGGTTGCGGTCACCGCGATGACGCCGTCGAAGGCGGCCGGGTAGCCATAGGGCGCCTTCGGCCCGTTGTTGCCGGCGGCGGCGACCAGCACGATGCCCAGCGCGCGGGCATTTCTGCAGGCGATGCCGAGCAGGTCGTTCTTCGGCCCGACGAAGCTCATGTTGATGATGCGCACGTCCTGTTCGGCTGCCCAGTCGAGTGCGGAGAGAATGACGTCCATGGTCGACTTGCCGCCTTCGAAGGCGCGCGCGTGGTAGATCCTGGCGCCCGGCGCCATGCCTTCCAGCGCACCGACACCGGCGATCAGCCCATCGACCGAGGTGCCGTGATCGCGCTTTTCGATCGGCACGTCGGGCATGGCGTCGAACTGCCCGGCGATCACCCCGGCCAGCGCCGGATTGGTGTCGTCGATGCCGGTATCGATCACCGCGACGCGGACATTCTCGCCGCTGGCCTGTTTGGCGTCGAGCGCGATGCGCTCGAAGGCATAGTTGACGATGCCGGCCGCCTGCTGCAGCGAATAGATGTGGTTAGGCTCGCGCCGCTGCGTGCGGCCGTCGGCGGCTAGCTGCGCCAGCACGATGCCGACCGGACGGCCGTCCGGAATGCCGAAGCGCACCAAAGTGGTGCCGAGCAGCCTGGACTGACGCTGCGAACGCACTTCGAGGCCGAATGAGGCGGCGATCTGCTGCACGGCGCCGGCATCGCCGTCGACGGTCACCAGCACCTCGTCGGGCACGAAGTCGCCGGCCACGGCGCGCGGCGGCTGAACGGCGATGAGATCGGTCGGCGAGACGATCGGCCCGCCCGGCGGGGTTCCAGCCTGTGTATCGGCGGGCACGGCCGGTGAGGTGTCCGGGTCCTGGCGCGGAGCGGGCGTCGGCACGGGAGCCGGGCTTTCGGCAGGATTGGGGAAGAGGTCGACGATCAATGCAGGCAGAAAGACCGCGCCGGGTTGTCCGGCACCCGAACCGCCCTTTTCACCGCCATTGTCCTTGGCACAGTCGGCTGCCGTGGTATTGGCCGCGTTGCTGCAATCGATTTTCGTCCGTCCGGGACTGGCAGCGTTGGTCTGCGCCGACGCGGGCACGGCGGCGATTGTCATCGCCGCCGCAAGGATCGCCGCAAATCGAATGACCGCCTTAGCCGCCATCTGCCGGTTTCCTTCCCTCGATCACGGTGTCGGTGAAGGGCTGAGCGGCAATAAGGCCGATTTGCCTGGTGTAGTCGGCTGCGTTGGCGGCGGGAATGCCGAGCCGGAACACGCCGTCGGCGGTCGGTCCGCCGATCACCTTCAGCCCGTTGCCGCCGAGGAAGCTCGAAATATCGGACACCTTGGCGTCCGGCTTGAACTTGACCAGCGCGAACGGCATCTTGGCGAGATCGTCTTCCGCGCCGGCAATTTCGAAATTGCCGCCCTTGCCGCCGGGCTGCACGAACGACTGCACCATGATCAGCGCCAGCAGAACCGCGGCCGCCGCCCAGGCGACGCCGGCGGGCAGCGCCACGAAGCGGCCCCAGGCCTGCGCCAGCCAGGACGAGCCTGCCGGCGCCCGCGCCGGTCCTGCCTCGGCGTCGAACGCCCTTGCGAAGCGGCTGAGTGCATCGGCCGGCGGGCGGATCGCCTCGTTGGCCGCCGATGCGCCCGAGAATTCGGCCTCGGCCTCGCCAAGGGCGGCCAGTGCCGAGGGATCGCTGGCCAGCCATTCCTCGACGGCTTCAAGGTCCGAGCCTTCCAGCGAGCCGTTCAGGTAGAACGGCAGCAGCGTTTCCATTTCGTCGCGGCGCGACATCTTTTCAGCGGCGCTCATGGCCACCCCCTGTCGTAACCGGCGGCCTTGAGGGCCTCGCCGAGTTTCTTGCGGGCGTAAAACATCCGGGTCTTGACGGTCGCGACCGGGATGCCGAGCACCTCGCCGATCTCACTCACCGACTGTCCGTGGTAATAGGCAAGGTCGATCACCGTGCGGTGCTCTTCGGGCAAGGCGTCGATGAGGCGGCGCAAGGCGGCGGCCTTGTCCTCCTTCATGGTGACGACCTCGGGCGTGTCGGCGCTGTCGGGCACCGCGGCGGCGGCCTCGTCGTCGATCCAGTCTTCCTTTTTCTTGCGCAGCAGCGACAGCGCCTTGAACCGGGCGATGCCGAGCAGCCATGTCGAAACTTCGGAGCGACCCTCGAAGCCCGGCGCCTGGCGCCACAGTTCGAGAAACACCTCGTTCGCGATATCGTCCGCCATCATTTCCGATCCCGTCTGGCGCACCACGAAGCGGTAGACCCGCGCGTGATGACGCATGAACAGGAGCCGCACGGCGGCACGGTCGCCCTTCGCGACCCGGTCGACAAGCGCGCGATCGGTGTCCGTCGCTGCCGTCATGGCCGGTCGAGCCGCCTGGCTCCTGTCTGCTCTGTCGCTGATCGGTCCAAAAAGGTTCATCCTCCGCCAAGGAATTTGCGAAGGCTAACCGAAGAATGGGGAGGTTGCCAGAGCTGCACTCTCTTCCTTCTCCGCTTGTGGGGTCCGAAGGACGGGGCGAGACCCGTGGCTCGCCCCAGGGCGGTGGATCGGCGCGCAGCGCCGAGACCGATGAGGGGTGTTCCAGCGAAATGAGGCGTTGGCGTTCCCTGGAACACCCCTCATCCGACCTCGCTTCGCGAGGCCACCTCCCCCCACAAAGGGGGGAAGGGGAAGGCGTTGCGCTACATCACCCCAAAAACGCCTTCGCCTTCATCGTCGCCGGCACCGGCACGCCCAGACGGCTCAGCACCGTCGGCGCCAGCTGCAGTTGGTCGAGCAGCGTGTTCGCATCCGGCCCTTTCCCCGACCCGAAATAATACAGCGCGAAATCCTGCATCTCGTCGTCGTGGCCGCCGTGATGGCCGCGATCCGTCTGGCCGTGGTCGGCGGTCACCATCACCTCATAGCCGGCCGCGATCCAGCCCGGCAGGAACCCCGCCAGCATGGCGTCCATGGCATAGACGGCATGGTCCATCTCATGGCAGTCATGGCCGAAGCGGTGGCCCATCGAGTCCAGCGTGCAGGTGTGCAGGATGCCGTAGTCGATGCCGTGGCGCTTGGTCAGCATGGTCAGCGTCGCGAACAGGTCGACATCGCTCGGCGTCATCTGGTTGCGCAGATTGTAGCCGGTCATGGTGTGGAAGCGGCCATGCGTGATCGGCCCGCCCGGCTCGTCGAATTCCATGTCCTCGACCAGATCGAACGGATAGGACCGGAAGAACTCCGACCAGTAGGAGTGGGCGACCGCGCCGGTCTTGCCGCCGGCCTTGCTGACCTCGGAGAAGATATCGGGCTGCCCGACGCGGAACCGGTTCTCGTTGGAGAGGATGCCATGCACCTGCGGCGACACGCCGGTGTGGATCGAGGCATAGCAGCAGGCCGAGGTCGACGGCAGCACGGAGCGCATCTTCCAGACCCGTGCCTCGCCCGATTGCACCCAACCCTCGAGATTGCCCATCAGCCGGCGCCAGTTGCGGTAGGGAACGCCATCGAGGACGACCAGCAGAAGCTTGGATTTGAGCGCCATGGGCGGCTCCATGCAGTCTTGTCGCAAGAGGATG
The DNA here is from genome assembly GCF_020165735.1 of Mesorhizobium sp. B283B1A. Lineage (NCBI taxonomy): Bacteria > Pseudomonadati > Pseudomonadota > Alphaproteobacteria > Hyphomicrobiales > Phyllobacteriaceae > Mesorhizobium > Mesorhizobium sp. B283B1A. Next base: position 16,136 of record NZ_JAIUIQ010000027.1, on the reverse strand, counting down.
ACGGCAGTCGTAGGCGGCTAGTTCCCCGCGCTGGCCATGCGCCGTCCCTTGATCGCCTTTTCCAGCCAGCCGATCTCCATTTCGGGAACCGATGACAGCAAAAGGTCGGTATAGGCATCGAAGGGCGGCGTCAGCACCGTGCTCTTCGAGCCGTAGCGCACCACTTCGCCGCGATACATCACCGCGATCGAATCGGCGATCGACTTCACCGTCGCGAGGTCATGGGTGATGAACAGGTAGGCGACGTTCTCCTCCTTTTGCAGTTCGAGCAAAAGCTTGAGGATGCCGTTGGCCACCAGCGGGTCGAGCGCCGAGGTCACCTCGTCGCAGATGATCAGCTTGGGCTTGGCGGCGAGCGAGCGGGCGATGCAGACGCGCTGCTTTTGGCCGCCCGAAAGCTCGGCCGGATAACGGTCGGCAAAACCCTTGCCCATCTCGATTTTGTCGAGCAGTTCGGTCACGCGGGCATCGCGCTGCCTGCCGCGCATGCCGAAATAGAACTCCAGCGGCCGGCCGATGATGGTGCCGACGGTCTGGCGCGGATTCATCGCCACGTCGGCCATCTGGTAGATCATCTGCAATTGGCGCAGATCCTCCTTCGGCCGATCGGCAAGCCGGTTGGCGAGCGGCCGCCCGTCGAAGGTCACCGTGCCCTGCTCTGGCGGCAAGAGGCCGGTGATGGCCCGCGCCAGGGTCGACTTGCCGGAACCCGACTCGCCGACGACGGCCAGCGTTTGACCCGGGTAGATATCGACCGAGACGTTCTTCAGCACCTTGACATGGCCGCCGGCATAGGCGGCGGTGACGTTCTTGACCGACAGGAACGGTGTCGTGCCGGGCTTCTGCTCGGCGTGTTCGATCTCGTGCACCGAGACCAGCGCGTTGGTGTATTCCTGGCGCGGCTCCTTGATGATCTGGCGCGTGCCGCCCCATTCGACCAGCCGGCCGTGGCGGAGCACCATGATCTCGTCGGAGACCTGGGCGACGACGGCAAGGTCGTGGGTGATGTAGAGCGCCGCCACATGCGTGTCGCGGATGGCGTCCTTGATCGCCGCCAGAACGTCGATCTGCGTCGTCACGTCGAGCGCCGTCGTCGGCTCGTCGAAGACGATCAGGTCGGGTTCGGAACAGAGCGCCATCGCCGTCATGACGCGCTGCAGCTGGCCGCCCGAGACCTGGTGCGGGAAGCGCTCGCCGATGGTTTCGGGGTTGGGCAGGCTGAGCTTCTTGAAGAGTGCGATCGCCCGCTTCTCGGCCTCGGCCCGTGTCGCGGTGCCGTGCAGCAAGGTGGCTTCCACCACCTGGTCCATCAGCCGGTGCGCCGGGTTGAAGGCGGCCGCCGCCGACTGCGCGACATAGCAGACCTCGCGGCCGCGCAATTTGCGGAACCCTTCCTTGCCGCCCTTCAGGATATCGCGGCCGTTGAGCAAAACCTCGCCGCCGGTGATGCGCACGCCGCCACGGCCGTAGCCCATGGACGACAGGCCGATGGTCGACTTGCCGGCGCCGGATTCGCCGATGAGGCCAAGCACCTTACCCTTTTCCAGGGTCAGCGAGACGTCGTGCACCAGCACGATATTCTTTGGCGCTTCCCCCGGCGGGTACACCGTCGCCTCGATGCGTAGGTTGCGGATATCGAGCAGCACGCCTGGTTTTCCCTGTCCGGGCTTCGCTTTGGTATCGGCCATCACCCGCGTCCTCCCTTCAGGCTTGTCGTGCGGTTGAGGATCCAGTCGGCGACAAGGTTGACCGAGATGGCAAGCGCCGCGATCGCGCCTGCCGGGATGAGCGCCGCGGCGATGCCGAAGACGATGCCGTCCTTGTTCTCCTTGACCATGCCGCCCCAATCGGCGTCCGGCGGTTGCACGCCAAGGCCGAGGAAGGACAAGGTCGACAGGAACAGCACGGCATAGATGAAGCGCAGGCCGAGTTCCGAGACCAGCGGCGACAGCGCGTTGGGCAGGATCTCGCGGAAGATGATCCAGCCACTGCCTTCGCCGCGCAGCTTGGCGGCTTCGACATAGTCCATGACGTTGATGTCGACGGCGACCGCGCGCGACAGGCGGTAGACGCGGGTCGAATCGAGAATCCCCATCACCAGGATCAGCGTCACCAGGTTCGTCGGCAGCACCGAAAGCACGACCAGGCCCATGATCAGCGTCGGGATCGACATCAGGAGATCGACGAGGCGCGACAGGATGGTGTCGAACCAGCCGCCGAACACCGCCGCCGAGAAACCGAGAATAGCGCCGAGCGAGAAGGACAGCGCGGTGGCAAGCACGGCGATGAACAGCGTGATGCGGGCGCCGTAGATCATGCGTGACAACAGATCGCGGCCGAGATTGTCGGTACCCAGAAAGTGCGCCGCCGACATCGGTTCCCATACGTCGCCGACGATCTCGGCATTGTCGTGCGGCGAAATCCACGGTGCGAAGATCGCCGCCAGCACGAACAGCGCGGTCAGCACCAGGCCGATCAGGGCGGGAATGGGGATGCGTCTTATGTCGAGCATGCCCGCCCCCCTCACTTTGGATGCCTGAGACGCGGATTGGCGACGATCGCCGCAATGTCCGCGATGATGTTGAGGCTGATGTAGACGGCCGCGAAGATCAAGCCGACCGCCTGCACGACAGGCACGTCGCGCTTGGTGACATGGTCGACCAGATACTGCCCCATGCCGGGATAGACGAAGATCACCTCGACCACGACGACGCCGACGATGAGATAGGCGAGGTTGAGCATGACGACGTTGATGATCGGCGCGATGGCGTTCGGAAAGGCGTGTCTGCGGATGACGGCGAAGGCTGAAAGCCCCTTGAGCTCCGCGGTCTCGACATAGGCCGACTGCATGACGTTGAGGATCGCCGCGCGCGTCATGCGCATCATATGAGCGAGCACGACCAGCGTCAGTGCAGTCGCCGGCAAGGCGATCGCCTGCATGCGTTCGCCAAAGGGCATGCCGTCATAGACGGTCGAGATGGCGGGGAATATCTGCCATTTCACGGCGAAGAAATAGACCAGGAGATAGCCGATGAAGAACTCGGGAAAGGAGGTCGAGGCCAGCGCCAGTCCTGAGATCAGCTTGTCGACCCAGCCATTGCGGTAGCGCACCGCGATCAGGCCGAGGATGATCGCCAACGGCACCGCGACGACCGCCGCCCAGAAGGCGAGGAACAGCGTGTTCCACAGCCGGCCCTTGATCGAGGTCGCGATATCCTGGCCGCTCGACATGGCGGTACCCAGGTCGCCGGTCAGCACGCCGCCGAGCCAGTGGAAATACCTGACATAGGCCGGGTCGTTCAGCCCGAGCTGCTCACGCAAATTGGCGAGCGACTCCGGTGTAGCCGATTGTCCGAGAATGGCTTGCGCGACGTCGCCGGGCAGAATCTGGGTGCCGGCGAAGATCAGGACCGAAATGGCCAACAAAAGGAGGATGCCCAGCGCAATGCGCTGGGCAATCAGTTTCAGGATGGGTGAAGACATATTCGCAAAGCCGGACTCAGGCCTGCAGCCAGCACTTCGCCAAGGCGTAGCCGTTCATCAGTTCCTGATGCGGATCGTCAACCCAGCCATCGACCTTGGCACCGGTCGCGTCGATGAACTGGTTGAACATCGGCAGGATCAGGCCGCCTTCGTCTCGCACCAGGACAGCCATGTCGTGGTACATCTGCTTGCGCTTGGCCTCGTCGAGCTCGGCGCGAGCCGCCAGCACCATCTTGTCGAAATCCGGGCGCTTGAAACGCGTGTCGTTCCAGTCGGCGGTCGACAGATAGGCGGTCGAATACATCTGGTCCTGCGTCGAGCGCCCGCCCCAGTAGGAAGCGCAGAAGGGCTGCTTGTTCCAGACCTCGTTCCAATAGCCGTCGCCGGGCTCGCGCTTGAGCTCGATCTTGATGCCGGCCTTGGCGGCGCTCTGCTGGAAGAGCTGCGAGGCATCGACCGCGCCCGGGAAGGCGACGTCCGAGGTCCTCAAAAGGACGGCGCCGTCATGGCCCGACTTCTTGTAGTGGAATTTCGCCTTGTCCGGATCGTACTTGCGCTGTTCGATTTCGGTGAACAGCGGGTAGGCGGAGTTGATCGGGAAGTCGTTGCCGAGCGAACCGTAGCCGCGCAGCACCTTGGTCAGCATCTCTTCGCGGTCGATTGCGAGCTTCAGCGCCATGCGCAAATCGTTGTTGTCGAACGGCGCCGTGTTGCAATGCATGATGAAGACGTAGTGGCCCGGGCCGGCGTGGTTGCGGATGGTCACGCCCGGCACGCGCTTGATCAGGTCGACGATCTTCGGCTCGACGCGGTTGATCATGTTGACCTGGCCGCCCTGCAGGGCCGCCGTGCGCGCCGTCGCATCGTTGATGACGATGATCTCGATCTGGTCGGCATGGCCCATCTTGTCGCCCTGCCAGTAATTGGCGAAGCGCTCGCCGCCATGGCGCACGCCCGGCTCGTTGGTGGTGACCTTATAGGGGCCGGCAGAAATTCCGGCGTCGGCCTTGTCCTTGCCGCCATTGGGCTGGACGATCAGGTGATAGTCGCTGAGCAGGTAGGGAAGGTCGGCATTGGCTTCCTTCAGCGTCAGCACCACTTCCTTGCCATTGGCCTTGATGGTCTCGATGCCCTTCATGTAGCCGAGCGCACCGGATTTCGATTTCTCGTCGGAATGGCGCTCGAGCGTCGCGGCGACGTCCTCGGCGGTCACCTTCTTGCCGTTGTGGAATTCGACGCCGTCGCGGATCTTCAGCGTCCACACCTTGGCGTCCTTGGACGAGCCGATCTCCTCGGCGATGCGGTTCTCGAGCTTGCCGTCGGGCGACAGCTCGACGATCATTTCGCCCCAGCACTTGCCGAAGGCGAACGGCACCTGGGTCATGAACAGGGCCGGATCGAGACTGTTGGTGGATTCACCGCCGACCAGACCGGCCTTCAACGTGCCGCCCTTGACCGGACCGGCCGCCCGCGCCGCGCTTGAAAGCAGCGAGTTGGCGAAGGGTGCGGCGATGCCGAGCGCTGCCGCCCGGCCGAGAAAATCACGACGGCTCAGCTTGCCCGCTGCAACACGCCGGCTAAGGAATTCGAGTTCATTTGACATTTTGAGTTCCTCACTCTGTTGGTTCGACTCTGTGGTCGATTTTCTTGTTTCTTGTGAGGGGAATAATGACGGCAAGGCAAAGCGGTAAGCAAGACCGAATGCGACATGCCGTGGCGTAAATCGTATGTCGCATTTGGACCAACGGGTTCAGTCCTCAGACCAGCGCGCGCGGAATTTTTTCCTCGAAATTGCGTTCGAAGACGAGGATATCGCCTTCGTAAGCTTCGATTCTGGCGCTAACGACGAAGTTTTGCGCGTCCGATCGCATCTCCGCCCATGTCTCGGTACGCACCGACCATCCGTTTCGCGACAACGTCTGCGTCCAATGGGTGTTCCCCGATGCGGACAGCGGATCGTCGGGATGGATCGCCCAGGTCTCGCGGGCGATGCTGCCATTGGCCAGGCCATGGGCAAGATCGCGCACCTCGCCGAAGTCGTCCGCTATGGATAGCGTGACGATTCCGGTCTTTTCGTCGCGATCGACATGACGTTCGGAATTGGCTGGCCGGACCGTCTGGGTGGCCCAGGGCGCGGCGCCTTCCGGCTCGGCGAATGTCACCTCGCTGCCCGTGGCCAGCGGGCGCAAGGGAAGGGCCAGTGTCGCTGCCGACAAGGTGAGTTGAACCGGCTCCGGCGAGGGCCAGATCATTGGCCAATAGGCGTTCGAAACGGCAACGCGCAGGCGGTGGCCGGCCGGAACGCGGTAGGCGCACTGATCGAGCACGACGCGCGCCGAGATGGCCTCGCCCGGCGCCAGCGCTTGCGGGAATTCGTGCGAGTCGCGGTGCGTCAGGTTGAGCACGCCGTAGGAGATCAGTTCCGACGCGCCGTCCGGATGCACGTCGCACAGGCGAACCGCGATGTTGGCTTGCGGGCGATCGGACGAGAGCGTGACTTGGACTTCCGGTGCACCGACAATGTCGAGCGCCTCGGCGAGTTCCGGTTGGTCGAAACACACCGACAGAGCATCGTCGGGACGCTGGTCACCTGGCAGTTCCGGACCGAAGGTGAACGGGAAGTACTCGCCGCCAGCGAGACCGCAGCTTTGCGGCGAGGCCACGATGGCAGGTTTTTTGCCCTTGGCAACCAGCTCGATCGTTCGCGTCTTGATGGTCGGTGACTGCCATTGCTGCTCCGCCACCCAGCGGCCCGGCCGCTCGGGATGCCAGCGCGCCGGGCGCACGCTGTCCATCACATAGGCGCGATAGGCCGGGTCGGCCTCGACACCAGTGTCGGTGCCCTTCAGCCAGTGGTCCCACCAGCGCAGTGCTTCCTGCAGGAAGCCGATGGCCGGCTGAGGTCCGGCATAATGTGGATATTTGTGGATCCATGGGCCGACGATGCCCTTGACCGGTGCCTCGATGTTGCTGACGAGATTGGAGATCGTGTTGCGGTAACCGTCATGCCAGCCGCCGATCGACAGCACCGCTGCCTTGACCGCCGAAAAATCCTCGCAGATGGAGCCGCGTTTCCAATAGGCATCGCGGTGCTGGTGGCTGAGCCACAGCGGCAAAAGGAAAGACTGGTTCTGCAGCCGGGTCAGCCACAGATCGCGCCACCGGTTGTCGCCGGCAATCAGCGGGTCCGGCGGCCGTGACGAATAGGAGAGCATCGTCGAAGCCCAGCCGAAATTCTCGATCAGCAGGCAGCCGCCCTTGTAATGGATATCGTCGGCGTAGCGGTCGACGGTCGAGCACAGGCTGATCACCGCCTTCAGCGCCGGCGGCTGTTTGGCCGCCACCTGCAGGCAGTTGAAGCCGCCCCAGGAAATACCCATCATGCCGACATTGCCGTTGCACCAGGGTTGGCTTGCGGCCCAAGCAATGACGTCGCACGCATCCTGCAATTCCTGCTCGGAATATTCGTCGTCCATCAGCCCTTCGGAATCGCCATTGCCTCGCATGTCGACGCGGATCGAGGCGTAGCCGTGGCCGGCAAAATAAGGATGCGTCAGCTGGTCGCGAAAGATGGTGCCGTCGCGCTTGCGGTAGGGCAGGTGCTCGAGAATGGCAGGCACCGGATCGTCGCCGGCGTCCTCCGGCATCCACACTCGCGCCGACAGCCGGCAGCCATCCGGCATGACGATGCCCATGTCCGGGAATTCGACGACCTTGCGGGGAAATTCGGTGACGGTTTTCATGGCTGCTCTCCAGGATATCAGTGACGCATGAAGCGCGCACATTACGAAGTCGAACGCACGACGGCCTGTGTCGCCGGGACGACGGTTGGCGCGAACATTTAACTTCTATCTTGCGTTACCCCGAGAATTTATGTATTACTTTTATTCACTCCAGTTCGACATACTGAGGATAATTACGCCTGAAAATCGTTTGGGATGAGCCGAAACGCGTAACGAACCTCAAAAACCGGGGTCTCGATTTTGCCGAACTCGATATCGAGTTTTTTGCGACTTCAACCGTCCTCCCGGCCAAGGCCGGCCGGCTCAAGGCGATTGGCGAATTCGGAGAGATCATTCTCGCCGTTATTTTTAAGCCGCTTGGTTTCGAAGCGATTTCGGTGATCTCGATGCGTCGTGCTAGCCGAAAGGAAAGGTCAGTATATGAACAAACCTAAGTCACGTATTCGGCCGCTTACCGATGAGGAGGAAGCGGAAATCCAAAGGCAAATCGCTGCTGATTCCGACGACGCGGAGGCGACTGACGAGCAATTGGCGCGAGCCAAGCCTTTCGCGGAAGCGTTTCCGGAACTTTTCGAAAGCATAAGGCGCGCTCGTGGCCGGCCTCCTGTGGAAAAGCCCAAGCAAGTTGTGTCCATCCGTCTGGATCAGGACGTCGTCAGAAAATTCAAGGCGACTGGCAAGGGCTGGCAGGCCAAGATAAATGAGGTATTGAAAAACGCGAAGGTAAGCTAGGCGATCCCTCTCAATTCAGCGGAATGTCGTTCTCGTTCTTGTTCGCCTGGTAGGCGCCTGACAAATCGTCGTAGCGCGCCGAGATCTTGCCGATGCGTGTTTCCAGCCTCTGGCGCTCGGTCTCGGGCAGCGCCCGCACCAGCCTGCGTATTGAGAAACTCTTCCAATAGGCGTTCTCGGCATTGTAACCGCCGGGATCGAGGGTGAAGACCTCTTTCAGGATTTTCAAATCGTGCGGGATGGCGAAGCTGTCGCGCGAATCCTCATGGCTGAACAGATAGTAGAAATTGTCGAAGCCGGTCCAGGTGATTGCCGACAGGCAGAGCGAGCATGGTTCGTGCGTGGCGAGGAAGATGGCGTCGCCGGTGTCGACACGCTCCGCCCTGGGCATCTCGTAAAAACGCTTCAGGCAATGCACCTCGCCATGCCAGAGCGGGTTTTCGATCTCGTTGTTGGTCTCGGCCAGCACCAGCGAACGATCGTCCTTCCTCAGGATCGCCGCGCCGAACAGCTTGTTGCCGTGGGCAACGCCTTCCTCCGTCTTCGGCACGATGTCATGCTCGATGACGTCGAGCAGGCGGTCGATCAGCGAAATGTCGGTCATGACGGCTCTCCTGCTGCATGTCGCCCAAAAGTGCCCCGGTCCTGGGGCAACGACATGCGCGAAAAATTAGGGAAGATGGATCTCGTAGGCGTGCGAGAAATGGAATTCCTCGAGATTGGAGCCGTCGCCGCCACGGTCGACGATCAGGAAGTCCTGAGCTTCGCCAAGCGGCGTCAGCACGCCATGCCAGAGATTGCGGGAATAGTTGATGCCTTGTCCGGGCGCGGTGATGAAGGCGTGCGGTTCGCCCGGCCCCTCCTTGCCGTCATGGCAGACGACGACCAGGAACGGGCGCGGCGACAGCGGAATGAAGGCCTGGCTGCCGAACGGATGCCGCTCGACCATGGTCAGCTTCAGCGGCAGTTCGTAGGGCGTGCCGTGCACCATCGAGATCAGCACGCGCGCGTTCGGTCCCGTTGCCTCGGCGGTCGCAAGATCGTGGTAGCGCTCGGCCTTGCCGCCATTGATCGGGTAATGGTTGTCGCCGCCCATGTCGATGACGTCGCCGAAACCGGCAAACGCCTCGCGCGTCAGCGGCCGCGCGACGATGCGGGTCACCGCGTGCGACCGCCAATATCGGCACCGCCCAGCTTGGCGTGCCGGTTGACGTCCTTGTAGAGCAGATAGCGGAATTTCGCAGGGCCGCCGGCATAGCAGGCCTGCGGGCAGAAGGCGCGCAGCCACATATAGTCGCCGGCCTCGACCTCGACCCAGTCCTGGTTGAGGCGATAGACCGCCTTGCCTTCGAGCACGTAGAGCCCGTGCTCCATCACATGCGTCTCGGCGAACGGAATGACGGCGCCAGGCTCGAGCGTCACAATGGTCATATGCATGTCGTGGCGCATGTCGGCCGGATCGACGAACCGCGTCGTCGCCCAGCGGCCCTCGGTGCCGGGCATCGGCGTCGGTGCGATCTCCTGTTCGTTGGTGAAGAAGGCTTCCGGCGCTTCGATGCCATCGACGGCCTCATAGGCCTTGCGGATCCAGTGGAAGCGAACAGCCGCCTTGCTTTCATTGCGAACCGTCCAGCCGCTGGCCGGCGGCAGGAAGGCAAAGCCGCCTGGCCGCAACATATGCTTCTTCCCGGCAAGCAGGACCGTCAACTCGCCCTCGACCACGAACAGGGCGCCCTCGGCGCCGGCGTCGGGTTCCGGCCGCTCGCTGCCGCCGCCGGGCGCGATCTCGACAATGTACTGTGAAAACGTCTCGGCAAAACCGGACAGCGGACGCGACAGGATCCAGACGCGGGTCTCGTCCCAGAACGGCAAGGCGCTGGTGACGATGTCCTGCATCACCCCCTTGGGGATGACGGCATAGGCCTCGGTGAAGACGGCGCGGCCGGTCAAAAGCTCGTTTTGGCCGGAATGGCCGCCATGTGGAGCATAATAGGTTCGCTCGGGCATCCTGATCGTATCCATGGGTTCAAACCTATTGCGGTAGCATGTCCCTGAGGCGGAGCAGCGCGATGCGCTCGACCTGTTTGCAGGCGGTCTCGAATTCCACGCCGCGGCTGTTGCCGATGCGGGCTTCGAACTCCGCCAGGATCTCCTCCTTGGTTTTGCCCTTCACCGCGATGATGAAGGGGAAGCCGAAGGTGGTGACGTAGGCGGCGTTGAGTTTGGAGAACAGTTCGCGTTCCTTGTCGGTCAGCGCGTCGAGACCGGCGGAGGCCTGTTCCCGGGTCGATTCCGCGGTCAACCGCCTGGCCTTGGCCAATTTGCCGGCCAGGTCGGGATGGGCGTTGAGCACGCCGAGCCGCTCTGTCTCGCTGGCCGAGCGGAAGACGCGGCAGAGCGCATTGTGCAGGCCGCCGGCGGTGTCATGCGCTGGGCCGAGCTCAAGTTCATAGGCGCGTTCGGCAATCCACGGCGAATGCTCGAACACGCCGCCGAAGCTGTGAACGAAGGTTTCGAATTCCATTTTCGATGGGCGCAGCGCCGCCGGCTTGTAGGGGTGGTTCTCCTGCCAGTGCCTGGCGATGTCGATGCGCCGCGCCAGCCAGACCTTGTCGTGCGACTTCACATAGTCGACGAAGCGTTTCAACGCCGCCACCCGGCCTGGCCGCCCGACGAGCCGGCAATGCAGGCCGATGTTCATCATGCGCGGCCGGCCCGCCTTGCCCTCGGCGTAGAGCGTGTCGAAACTGTCCTTGAGGTAGGCGAAGAACTGGTCACCCGAGTTGAAGCCTTGCGGCGTGGCGAAGCGCATATCGTTGGCGTCGAGCGTATAGGGGATGATGAGCTGCGTGCCGCCCGCATGCTCGTACCAGTAGGGCAGTTCGTCGTCATAGGTGTCCGACACGTAGTCGAAGCCGCCCTCTTCGGCGACCAGCCGCACTGTGTTGATCGAGGTGCGGCCGGTATACCAGCCGGTCGGGCGCTGGCCTGTGACCTCGTAATGCAGCTTGATCGCGGCTTCGAGGTCGCGGCGTTCGTCCTCGGCGCCGTGGTCGCGGTAGTCGATCCATCTCAGCCCATGCGAGGCGATTTCCCAGCCGGCCTCCTGCATGGCCGTCACCTGGTCGGGCGAGCGTGCCAACGCGGTGGCGACGCCGTAGCAGGTCACCGGCACCTGGCTCTCGCTGAACAGGCGCAGCAGCCGCCAGAAACCGGCCCGCGCCCCGTATTCGTAGATCGATTCCATGTTCCAGTGGCGCTGGCCCACCCAGGCCGCGGCGCCGACGATTTCCGACAGGAAGGCTTCCGAGGCCTTGTCGCCGTGCAGCACGCAGTTCTCGCCGCCCTCTTCGTAGTTGACGACGAACTGCACCGCGACATGCGCCCCGCCAGGCCATTTCGGATCCGGCGGATTGGCTCCATAGCCGCGCATGTCTCTTTCGTAACGCATCGTCCCTCCCGCGGGGCATCGCCCGAAGTATGATCAGGATATCGAAAGGGTGCTTCTCGCATTCCCCCGAAAATTTTTGAAAGTGTTTTTGTCGCACTCCGCTCGACCGGGACTTATGCATCGCCTTTAATTGGCGCACAATTCATCGCTTGTGTTCGATTGTACCAGCCAGTTCGTTCAACTGGGAAAGGGAGGCGGCCAATGGCAGAGACGTCGAAAGCCGATGGCGGACGCCTGACGACCCACGTTCTCGACACGGCGACCGGCAAGCCGGCGGCGGGCCTGTCGATCGCTCTTTACCGTCTCGATGGTGCCGTCCGCACGCTTCTCAAGACGGTCGCGACCAATGCCGACGGCCGCTGCGATGCGCCGTTGCTTGTCGGCGGCGACTTCCGCACCGGCGAATACGAGCTGATCTTCGCGGCGGGCGACTATCTGCGTGGCCAGGGAACAAAGCTGCCCGAGCCGGCTTTCCTCGACCGCGTGCCGATCCGCTTCGGCATGGCGGAGGCGGTGCACTATCATGTGCCCTTGCTGATCTCGCCCTACGGCTATTCGACCTACAGGGGGAGTTGAGGCATGGCCAAGGTCAATATCCGCAACGAAATCCGTTTCATCCTCAATGGCAGGGACGTCGTGCTGTCTTCGGTGGCACCCGACACCACCTTGCTCGACTGGCTGCGGCTCGACCGCTCGCTGCGCGGCACCAAGGAAGGCTGCGCCGAGGGCGATTGCGGCGCCTGCACCGTGCTTGTCGGCAAGCTCTCGGCCGGCGGACTGGTCTATGAAAGTGTCAATGCCTGCATCCGCTTCCTCGGCTCGCTGGACGGCACCCATGTCGTGACCGTCGAGCATTTGCGCGGCCTGCCCGGCCAACTGCACCCGGTGCAGCAGGCAATGGTCGATTTCCACGGCTCGCAATGCGGCTTCTGCACGCCGGGCTTCATCATGTCGCTCTACGGCCTGTGGATGAGATCATCGGACCCATCGAACGCGACGATCGAAAAAGCCCTGCAAGGCAACCTTTGCCGCTGCACCGGCTACGAGGCGATCATGCGCGCCGCCCACGCCATCTCCAGCTACGGCAAGGCGGCGAAAGACCCGCTGGCGGCGGAGCGCGAGGCGATCACGGCAAGGCTCGATGCCATGCACGATGGCGCGCGGGTCGAGATCGGCGACGGCAAGGCACGGCTGGTGGTGCCAGCCAATGTTGATGATTTCGCCGCCATACTGGACAAGGAACCCACGGCCACCATCGTTGCCGGGGCGACCGATGTCGGCCTGTGGGTCACCAAGCACATGCGCGATATCTCGCCGGTGATCTTCATCGGCAATCTCGACGGGCTTTGCACGATCTCCGAAGACAAGGGCGTCATCTCGATCGGCGCCGGCGTCACCTACACCGAAGCCTTCTCGACGCTGTCGAAGCGTATCCCCGCGCTTGGACCGTTGTTCGACCGCATCGGCGGCGAACAGGTGCGCAATATGGGCACCATCGGCGGCAACATCGCCAACGGCTCGCCGATCGGCGACACGCCGCCGCCACTGATCGCGCTCGGCGCGCGGCTGACGCTGCGCAGGGGCAAGAAGCGGCGCACGATCCCGTTGCAGGATTTCTTCATTGCCTACGGCAAGCAGGATCGGCAGCCGGGCGAGTTCGTCGAAGCCGTGCACGTCCCTGTCCCCGCCAAGGGGGCGAAATTCGCCGTCTACAAGATCACCAAGCGCCGCGACGAGGACATCACGGCCGCCCTTGGCGCCTTTTTCCTGACGCTGGCCAAGGACGGCACAGTCGCCGACATCCGTATCGCCTATGGCGGCATGGCGGCGACGCCGAAGCGCGCAACCGCTGTCGAGAAGGCACTGCTCGGCAAGCCCTGGACCGAAGCGACGGTCGAGACGGCGATGACTGAGTACGCCAGGGATTTCACGCCGCTCACCGACATGCGGGCGTCAGCCGAATACCGGGCGCTGGCAGCGAAGAACCTGTTGTTGCGCTTCTTTGTCGAAACCACCGGCACCAGAGCACCATTCCAGGTGTCACGCAACGAGGCGGCATGATGAACAAGCACGCCACCACCAATCTCAAGGCCGAGAAGATCGCCGGTGGCGTCGCCACCGACCAGCGGCATGATTCCGCCCACAAGCATGTCAGCGGCACGGCGGTCTATATCGACGACATGCCGGAACCGGCCGGCACGCTGCATGGCTGCCTCGGCCTTTCGGCGGCGACCCATGCCACGATCGTCGAGATGGACCTTTCGGCGGTGCGCGCCGCGCCGGGCGTCGTCGATGTGCTGACGGCGAAGGATGTGCCGGGCGAGAACGACATCTCGCCGACTGGCCGCCATGACGAGCCGGTGCTCGCCGACGGCAAGGTCGAGTTCCATGGTCAGCCGATCTTCTGCGTTATTGCCGAGACTCGCGAACAAGCACGCCGCGCCACCAGGCTGGCCAAGGTCGAATACCAGGAATTGCCCTTCGTCACCGATATCGGCGACCTCGATCCAAGGAAGGACAAGTTGGTCACGCCGCCTCTCACGCTGAGACGCGGCGACGCGGCGACCGCGATCCGTCAGGCGCCGCGCCGGCTGAAGGGAAAGATGCGCGTCGGCGGCCAGGAGCATTTCTACCTCGAGGGCCATATCGCCATGGCCGTTCCCGGCGAGGACCAGGACGTCACCATCTACTCCTCGACCCAGCATCCGAGCGAAGTCCAGCACATGGTGAGCCATGCGCTCGGGGTGCCGAGCAATGCCATCACTGTGGAAATCCGCCGCATGGGCGGCGGCTTCGGCGGCAAGGAAACACAAGGCAACCAGTTTGCGGCATTGGCCGCGATCGCCGCCAAGAAGCACCATCGCGCGGTGAAAATCCGGCCCGACCGCGATGACGACATGACCGCCACCGGCAAGCGCCACGACTTCCTCGTCGATTACGAAGTCGGCTTCGATGATGAAGGCAACATCCTCGGCGTCGACTTCATGTTCGCGGCGCGCTGCGGCTTTTCGTCGGACCTGTCTGGCCCGGTCACCGACCGCGCACTGTTCCACTGCGACAACACCTATTTCTGGCCAGCGGTGCATGCGCAATCGGCACCGCTCTATACCAACACCGTATCCAACACCGCCTTTCGTGGCTTTGGCGGCCCGCAAGGCATGGTCGGTGCCGAACGCGTCATCGACGAGGTCGCCTTCGCGGTCGGCAAGGACCCGCTGGAAATCCGCAAGAGGAATTTCTACGGCACCAGTGGTGATAGCGAGGGGGACCGCAACATCACGCCCTATCACCAGACGGTCGAGGACAACATCATCCAGCGCATCGTCGGCGAACTGGAGGAAAGCGCCAGCTATGCGCGGCGACGGCGGGAAATTTCGGCCTTCAACGCCAACAGCCGTTTCATCAAGCGCGGCCTGGCGCTGACGCCGGTCAAATTCGGCATTTCCTTCACCGCCACGCACTACAACCAGGCCGGCGCGCTTGTGCATGTCTACACCGACGGTTCCGTGCATCTGAACCATGGCGGCACCGAGATGGGGCAGGGCCTCTACCTCAAGGTCGCGCAGGTGGTGGCGGAAGAATTCCAGATCGACCTCGACCAGGTGAAGATCACGGCGACCACCACCGGCAAGGTGCCCAACACCTCGGCCACCGCGGCGTCTTCCGGCTCCGATCTCAACGGCATGGCCGCGCAAAACGGTGCGCGTCAGATCAAGGACCGGCTCATCGATTTCGCCGCCGAAAAGTACCAGGTGCCGCGCGACCAGGTGGTTTTCCTGCCCAACCGGGTGCGCGTCGGCAACCAGGAGATCGCCTTCGCCGACCTCGTCAAGCAAGCCTACATGGCGCGCATTCAGCTCTCGGCGGCGGGATTCTACAAGACGCCGAAAATCCACTGGAACCGCGACAGGGGACAAGGTCGCCCCTTCTACTATTTCGCCTACGGGGCCTCCTGCTCGGAAGTCTCGGTGGACACGCTGACCGGCGAATATGTGGTCGAGCGCACCGACATCCTGCACGAAACCGGCCGCTCGCTAAACCGTGCCATCGATCTCGGCCAGATCGAAGGTGGCTTCATCCAAGGCATGGGCTGGCTGACGACGGAAGAACTGTGGTGGGACGACAAGGGACGGCTGCGCACCCATGCGCCGTCGACCTATAAGATCCCGCTGGCGTCAGACCGGCCGAAGATCTTCAACGTGACCCTGGCCGACTGGCCCGAGGCGAGCGAGCCGACGATCCACCGCTCCAAGGCGGTTGGCGAGCCGCCTTTCCCGCTCGGCATGTCCGTTCTGCATGCATTGTCGGATGCGGTCGCCAGTGTCGCCCACCACAAGATCTGCCCGCGTCTCGATGCTCCGGCAACGCCGGAACGCGTGCTGATGACGATCGAGCGGCTGAAGAAAGAGGCCAGGGCTGGCGTTTAAGTCGCCAAAACGTGCAAAATCAGCGTGAAAAGCCTATATTTCCCAATTGGGAATGCAAATGATGAACTCGAAAGTGCAAAGCCTGAAAGCCTTTCTCGCCAGCGCCCACCGGGTCGCCCTGGTCGAAGTGGCTGGCACCAAAGGCTCGACGCCGCGCGAGAAGGGCGCCTTCATGCTCGTCTCGGCATCGGCCACCTTTGGCACGATCGGCGGCGGCCAGCTCGAATACATGGCTATCGACAAGGCCAGGCAGATGCTAGCGTCCTCACCCTCCCCCTTGTGGGGGGGGTCGGGGGGGGG
>NZ_JAIUIQ010000026.1:0-84997 GCF_020165735.1 Mesorhizobium sp. B283B1A | reverse complement strand
AGCGCTTGAAACGCGCACCATGTCTGGACATGCAAAACCCCCGAAGGTTGTGTCCAACTTTCGGGGGTCAGTTCACACTCCGGGGCTTTTCTTTTCCGCGTCGAAGTCACGCAATAGCAAAGGTCCGGCAGAAATCATTCAGGCGAAGGGGAATATTCCACCCGTCGCATCCGTTAACGTTCCGTCCCGAAATGCCTTCATCATGGAGCCAAATGAATGAGAAAGCTTGTCATCGCCATCTCAATGCTCGCCTTCGCCGGTTCGGCCGCCTCTGCCGATCCGATCCTCGATAGGCAGGCTCTGATGAAGGAGCGCGGAAAGATCGTCGGCGGCTTGGCGAAAGTGGCCAAGGGCGAGGAGCCCTTCGATGCCGCGGCCGTGCTGACGCAACTGCAGGCGCTGCAGGCGAATGCCGAGACGTTCGACGCCGACGCCTTGTTCCCGAAAGGCAGCGATACCGGCGACACGACGGCGGCGCCAAAAATCTGGGAAGACATGGCCGGCTTCAAGGCCACCGAAGACAAGTATCTTGCCGACGTCAAGGCGGCGGTTGCGGCGGCTCCCGCCAACGTCGACGCGCTGAAAGCGCAAGTCGGCGCCATCGGCTCGGATTGCGGCACCTGCCACCAGACCTATCGCGTGAAGAAGGGCTGATAGCGGGCAATGTCCCGGCTGAAAAAACTCGTCGGCGCCCTCATCATCCTGGGTGGCGTCGGCGCGGTTGCAGGCTGGGTCCTGTCGGCGCCGGCGACGCTGGACACGCAGGCCCTGGCCAAGCTTGGGCCAGGTGACGCAGCCAAGGGCAAGCGCATTTTCTACGCGGGCGGCTGCACCTCCTGCCATGCAAAACCGGGCTCGCAAGGCGATGCCCGGCTTCAGTTGGTGGGCGGCCTCGAACTCAAGACGCCGTTCGGCACCTTCGTTCCCCCCAACATTTCGCAAGATCCCAAGGACGGCATCGGCGCATGGTCGCTCGATGATCTCGCCAACGCCATGCTGAAGGGCGTGTCGCCCTCGGGTCAGCATTTTTATCCGGCATTCCCCTACGCTTCCTACGCGCGCATGAATCCGGCCGACATTGCCGACCTCTATGCTTTCCTGAAGACCCTGCCCGCGGTCGCTGGCAAGGCGCCGGACAACTCGCTGGCATTCCCATTCAACATCCGACGTGGCATCGGCCTGTGGAAGCGCCTCTATCTCAGCGATCAGCCGGTCATTCCTCTACCCGGTGGCACGCCTGAACCGGTGATGGCTGGCCGCTATCTGGTCGAGGGACCCGGCCATTGCGGCGAATGCCATACGCCGCGTGACCTTGCCGGAGGCAGCAGGAAAAGTGAATGGCTGGCCGGCGCCGTCGCCGCCGAAGGCAAGGGCGTCGTGCCGAACATCACGTCGGGCGAGGGCGGCATCGGCAACTGGTCGGAATCCGACATCGCCAACTATCTCGAGACCGGCTTCACGCCGGATTTCGATTCTGTCGGCGGCGCCATGGTTGACGTGCAGCGCAATATGGCCGAGCTGACGCCGCAGGATCGGGCGGCCATCGCCGCTTACCTCAAGGCTGTACCGCCACATCCAAACGGCTATCCGGCGCGCAAGCCGGCGAGCTGACTATCGACTACAGGTGCCGGTCGCCGAGGAAATCGAAACCCGTTTCGAAGAAAAGATTGTAGTTGCAGGTCAACTCCTCGCCCGCTGCGATGTCGCGCAAGGCATAGGTTTCCTCAGGCGAGGAGACGTCGCAATTCGGCTCGTCGTCATGGTTCATGTAGCGGGCATCGTCCGCTTCGAAGACGATATAGGCCGGGTCGCGCCTGTCGGGGTAGGAATAGCGGTCGAGATAGTTCTTCACCGGCCCCGTCTCGCCCTCATAGGTTTCCACGTCGATGATCCGGTCGAACCTGGGGTCGAGCTTCCAGACCAGCGTGCCCTTGGGGATGTGGTTCTTGGCAAAGACGCCGATGCCCTGGATCGGCGATTTGTCGAGATAGACGTCGACGAGCAGCATAGTGGACCCTTATGCGAGTATGGGCTCATCGCCCGGGAAAATCGTGCTTTGGGTAGCGCGCGACCGTCGCAATTGCGAGCGGAAATCAGCAGCTCGGAATTCAAAAAATCATGATCGTCGTGCCTGGCGGAAGATGCGACCCGCCCGCCGTCAGCGCTGTTGCAAAGCCAGGCGAACACCCAAGGCGCAGTAGATGCCGCCGACAACCTTGCCCTGCCATTTCAGCACCGTCGGGTTTCGGCGCAGGAAGGTACCGAGCCGCCCGGCGCTCACCGCAAAAACGACCGTGCTGAAAAGGCCCAGCAGAACGAAGACCACCCCGAGCGTCATCAACTGGAGCATCACCAACCCGTTTTCAGGCCGCACGAACTGAGGCAGGAAGGCGAGAAAGAAAAGCGCGGTCTTGGGATTGAGCACTTCGGTAAGGACAGCTTGCCCGAATGCCTTGCCGGCCGAGATTGCAAGCTTGCCGGCGGCCGGATCGGCCGGCGTCTTTTCGATGATCGCGCGGATGCCAAGATAAACAAGGTAGGCCGCGCCGATATACTTCACGACGCTGAACAATGTCGCGGAGGTGGCGATGACGGCCGAGATGCCGACCACCGCCATGGCTGTGTGAAACATGTCGCCGGCCGCGATCCCTGCACCCGTTGCGATCCCGACCTTCGTGCCCGAACTCGTTGCGCGGGCGATCGTCAGCAGGGTGGCCGGACCCGGAATAAAGACAAAGCCGAACACAACGGCGACGTAGGCGATCAATGTGGACAGATCGATCATCGGCGGGTCTCCTAGGCAAGCTGGGCCTTGCCCGTCACCTTCAGTGTGAAGGCATAGGTATAGGCTATCTCTTCCAGGCGTGAAAACCGGCCCGAAGCACCGGCGTGGCCGGAATCCATGTTGATCTTGAACAGCACCGGATTGTCGCCGCTCTTGCGGTCGCGCAGCCGCGCCACCCATTTGGCCGGCTCCCAGTAGGTGACGCGCGGATCGGTGAGGCCGGCGAGCGCCAGGATCGGCGGGTAGTCGAGCGCCGCGACATTGTCGTAGGGCGAGTAGGCGGCGATCGTCCGGTAGTCGTCGGCTGACGCGATCGGATTGCCCCATTCCGGCCATTCAGGCGGGGTCAGCGGCAGGGTCGCGTCGAGCATGGTGGTGAGCACGTCGACGAACGGAACCTCTGCGACGATGCCGCCGAAACAGTCCGGCGCCATGTTGGCTATGGCGCCCATCAGCATGCCGCCGGCCGAGCCGCCTTGCGCGACGATGCGGTCATGCGCCGTATAGCGCTCGGCAACGAGGTGGCGCGCACAGGCGATGAAGTCGGTGAACGTGTTCATCTTGTGCTCACGCTTGCCGTCATCGTACCAGCCGTAGCCCTTGTCCTTGCCGCCACGGACATGAGCGATGGCAAAGACAATGCCGCGGTCGACCAGCGAGAACCAGTTGGTGTTGAAGGCGGCCGGCACGGCGATGCCGTAGGAACCATAGCCATACAGCAGGCAAGGTGCGGATCCATCCAGCGGTGTGTCGCGGTGGTGCAGAAGCGAGATCGGCACCAGTTCGCCATCGGCGGCGGGCGCCATCAAGCGCCTCGTGACATAGTGGTCCGGGTCGTGGCCGGAAGGCACTTCCTGGGTCTTGAGCAGCACCCGCTCGCGCGTGGGCATGTTGTAGTCGAACACCTGCGACGGCGTCGTCATCGACGAATAGGAAAAGCGCATGGTCTCGGTGTCGTATTCGTACGACCCTGAAAGGCCGAGCGAAAAGGCTTCTTCATCAAAAGAAATCAGGTGCTCCTCGCCATTCGCGCGATCGCGCACGACGATGCGCGGCAGGCCCTCCTTGCGCTCGAGCCGGACCATATGGTCCTTGAAGCCGATCACCGACAGGATCAGCCGGCCCGGCTCGTGCGGCACCAACTCCTGCCAGTTGGCGCGCACCGGATCGCTTGCCGGCGCCGTCATGATCTTGAAGTCCTTCGCCCCGTCCGCATTGGTCAGGATGAAGAAAATGTCGCCGCCTTCCTCCAGCTCATATTGAAGGCCGGTCTCGCGCGCCGAAACAAGCTTGGGTTCGGCAAAAGGATCGCTTGCGCTCAACAGCCGGTATTCCGAGGTCTCGTGATCGTTGATGCCGATCATGATCCATTCGTTGTTGCGGGTGCCGTCGACATTCATGAAGAAACCGGGGTCGGTCTCCTCATAGATCAGGCGGTCGTCTTCAGGGTTCTGTCCCAATGCATGGAACAGCACCTTCGACGGCCGGTGGTTGGGATCGAGACGGGTGTAGAAGAACCCGTCATTGCCGGCATCCCACACACCAGATCCGCCTGTGGCTTGTATCTGGTCCGCCAGGTCCTTGCCATCGGCAAGGTCGCGCACGCGCAGCGTGTAGAATTCGGAGCCCTTGTCGTCGAAGGCCCACAGCAGCTTGGCGTGGTCGGCTGAATGATCGACGCCGCCGAGCCGGAAATAGGCCTTGCCCTCCGCCTCCGCGTCGCCGTCGAGCAGGATCCGCTCGGTGCCGCCGTCGCGCGGCGTGCGGAAGTAACGCGGCTGCTCGCCGCCAAGCTTGAAGGAGGAACCATAGGCATAAAGCCCGTCCTTCATGGGAACCGAAGAATCATCCTCCTTGATGCGGCCCTTCATTTCTTTGAAAAGCTGCTTCCGCAGGTCTGAAGTATCGGCCATCAGCTTCGACTGGTAGGCGTTCTCGGCCTCGAGTTCGGCGCGTATCCCCGCATCGAGCAGGGAAGGATCCCGGAACATCTCCTGCCAATTGTCGGCACGCAGCCAGGCATACTCATCTGTTCGCGTGATGCCGTGATGCGTGTCGGTAACCGGCCGCTTCTCGGGCACCGGCGGGCTGACGGATGGAAATGCGGAAGTCTTGGTCATTGCGTCTCGCTGTGCCCGTGTCTCTGGTCTTTGCCGGCCCGTCTCATGCGACCGTATTTGCGGCTTGGCAAGTGGCCAATCGAGGCGGCCGGCCGGCGGACATCTCGCCTGGTTGCCTTGCGCGAAAAAGACGATCAGCAACCTGTGGTTTTGTGGACAGATGTGAACAACCAAGGTTGCAAGCGCGATGGCCAAGCAAATCCGAGCATTCAAACCCGTTTCGTGAGTTATCTCGAATGTAACGGCGAGCTGACGCCACGTCAGCCTTTGCCCGTTTGGCCGAAAAATATCGAAAAATTACATGATGCACGAAAGATTGAAGCTGAACGACGAATAGTTGATCAACATTCGTAAATATAATGCAGTGAGTGAATTGACTTACTTGATCCATGGCCGCATTGATGTGCCCGCGACACGAATCGCAGAAGCTCTACCTGCACAAAATTCGTGCAATGCCCTGCCTGCAAAAATGGGCACAATCGACGTCACTCTTGTTGGGGCCTGAAGACCATGGATATTGTCGAATCACCTTCCCGAAACAATGAAGCGCTGATCGAGCTCACCGCCGATGTGGTGGCTGCCTATGTCAGCAACAATCCGGTGCCGGTCGGCGAACTGCCGAACCTGATATCCGATGTCCACGCTGCCCTCGGGCGTGTGGGCGGAACCGCCGAGCAGCCCCCTGCCGACAAGCAGAAGCCGGCTGTAAACCCGAAGCGTTCCGTCCATGACGACTACATCGTCTGTCTCGAGGACGGCAAGAAGTTCAAGTCGCTCAAGCGTCACCTGATGACCCACTATGATCTGACGCCGGAGCAGTATCGCGAAAAGTGGAACCTCGACCCGAGCTATCCGATGGTTGCCCCGAACTACGCGGCGGCTCGTTCACAGCTCGCCAAGAAGATGGGCCTCGGCCGCAAGCGCAAGGCGCGGTAATCGCTCCTCGTCAGGCTTAACCGACATCAACGGCGCCTTCGGGCGCCGTTTGATTTTGCGGCTTGGTAGACGGACAGGGGGTGTAGACGGACAGGGGACTCAGGCGGTCTGTTCGAGCGCCATCTCGGCATCGCGCTTGATGCGCTTGACCATCGAGCGGAGGCCATTGGCGCGCTGGGGCGACAGGTGTTCGTCTAGGCCGAGCGCCTTCAGCGTCGCTTCGGCATCGGTCTTCTGGATTTCGCTGGCGGTCCGTCCCGAAAACAGCGCCAGCACGATCGCGACCAGTCCACGCACGATATGGGCATCGGAATCGCCCCTGAACGCAATGACCGGATCGGGACCCGGTCCCCGTTCGGTGGTCAGCCAAACCTGGCTGACGCAGCCGGGCACCTTGTTGGCGGCGTTGCGTTCCCCATCGGGAAATGGAGGCAATGCTTCGCCGAGTTCGATGACATAGCGATAGCGGTCCTCCCATTCGTCAAGGAAGGAGAAGTCGTCGCGGATCGTCTGGATCGAGGCCGTCATGCCCCGGATATAGTGACCCGGCGGCGCCGCGTCACGGAAAAAACCCCAGCGGCGTCGCGTCACGGAAAAAACCCAAGCGGCGCCGCGTCACGAAAAAACAAGGACACCGCGGGCGTCGAGAGGGCAGACGGCCCGCGGTGCGCCGTCGAGACGGCTTAATTCTTTACCGGCAGGTTGACTGTCTCGGGCAGCACGATGTTCTCGGCCACGCTGCCGGTCATTGTCGAAGTGTCGGGGCCGGCGGACTTGTCGTCCAGCATCGCCGCCGCGATCTTGGCGGTCTCCTTGGCGCGTGCCGTGATGGTGTGCATGGCGGACTTGCCGGTTTCGCAGACATCGGGCTTGCGCTCGCAAATGCCGGCAATGTCACCGACTGCGTCGCGTGCCGCGAACAAGGCCTGGATCGGCCCGACGCTTTCCTGCCCTGGTTCGTCCGAACCGGCAGTCAGGGGCAGCGCCAGCAGCACCAGGGAAAACCAGAAAGCCATTCTTATCAGGAAGAACATGACTTGCCTCTCGTCGTGACCGGACCATGCATCACATGGCATGACCTCTTTTATGGCAGGATGTTGGCACACAGGCACGAAGGACGGCTTGCGGGTCATCCGACAATTTTCCTCAAATTTTAGGCAAATTCGAAACGAAGCATTTTGCGATTGATTTGTCGCATATCGGGACGATTTTCGTTACCGACCAATAACCATTTATCTGGCTGTTTCCATTGCGCTTTTCTAAAACTCGAGCGTTTTCGTGCCCACCCCTGGTCCACTGGCTGCAGGCGTTCCCGGATAACCCTCCATTTACTATGGCGGCATTTGCCCGGGTTTTCGACGGCAAGCATCCCGATATTTGACACAGGCCGGGCTTTGGTCGGGCCTGCCCTTATCCATTCCTTAAACGCTGGATGAGAGTTTCAGAGCCAATCAAAACAATCTGCGGAAGCAGAGCTGTTCACGACGAGTGCGAGTGCGTTGAGTTGATGCCGATCAAGGCCAGATACGCTGAATTGCCTGGCGCGATTGCCGCCGGTTGCGAACGTATGGTCCATCCCTCGATACTTGGGCAGAGCGACCGCGAGCGCCAGCGCCGCTTCATCGGCGTCATGCTGGCGGCGCCGTTCTTCGCAGCCGGTGCCGCGGTCACACTGGTTACATCGGGCATGGGCGCCGCGGTGACCATGGCCGCCATCTTCGCGGCCTTCGGTCTGTGCTGGTTCATCGCCCTGCTGGCGGCGGCGACCGGCAGGATGGCCGTGGCGGCACGGATCGCACTGGCGATGGCGGCCGTCGCGCTTGGTGGCCTTATCAGTGCCGCCGGCGGCTTGAGCTCTCCTGTCGCCATGCTCGTCGTGGCGCTGCCGTTCGAAGCCTGGTGGATCGGCGCCTCGCGCCGTGCGGCGCTGTGGGGGGCTGCCTCGGCCGTCGTCGCCATTGCCCTTCAGCCGCTGTCCGCGGCCTTCCTTCCATTCGCGGACGCGCAGATCGCCGCCTGGCATTGGCTGGTGCCGCTGGCCTGGGCGCTCACGGTCGTGCCGCGCATATCGGCGTTTCGCGACACCGCCGGTGCGGCCGATAGAGCCGATACCGGGGATCGGCTGGAAGATATCATCGATGCGGTGGTCCTGCGCGTCGCTCGCCATGGCGAAGTCCTGGACGCCTCGGCCAGGGCACGCACGCTTTTGAAATTGCCGCCGGAGTTGCTTTCGGGAACCGGCTTCTTCGACCGCGTCCATCTGTCCGACCGTGTCGCCTATCTCAGCGCCTTGGCCGACATGCGCGATGGCGCCCTGTCGCGCCGCCTCGAACTGCGCATCAGGTTGCCCCAGAACGGCAATGGCCAAGGTGACAATCGCCTGATGGCTGACAATTATCGGCCGTTCGCGCTCGAACTGGTGCGCGGCGAAGAGCAGGGCGATGTCTTCACACTGGTCCTGCGCGAGAATGACGAGACCGCCCGGCTGCGCGAAGAACTGGCGCAGGCCAATGAGGCGGCGGCCGCCGCCGAAGTGGCCAAGGGCCGGTTCCTGGCGGTGGTGAGCCATGAACTGCGCACGCCGTTGAATGCCATCATCGGCTTCTCGGACATGCTGCTGCACGAGATGTTCGGCGCCTTCAAGGACCCGCGCCAGAAGGAATATGTCGGCCTGGTGCGCGATTCCGGCCAACATCTGCTGGCCGTCGTGACATCCATACTCGACGTATCGAGGATCGAATCGGGCGCCTACGCAACGGAACCGGAGCCGTTCCGGTTCATGGAAGCCGTGGAAATGTGCCAGTCGATGATGCGGCTGCAGGCGCAAGCCAAGAACATCGACCTGCAGACGCAGATCGCGCCGGACGCCGGCGACATCAACGCCGATCGCCGGGCCGTGCAGCAGATCCTCATCAACCTCGTTTCCAATGCGGTCAAGTTCACGCCTGATGGTGGCGATGTCGTCGTCGGCGCCAAGCGGATCGGCTCGCGTCTGCATTTCTGGGTCAGGGACACCGGCATCGGCATCGCCGAGGAGGATTTCGCAAATCTCGGCAAGCCCTTCATGCAGATCCAGAACGACTACACCCGCCGTTTCGAGGGCACCGGTCTTGGTCTTTCCCTGGTGAAGGGCCTGGTGGCGCTGCACGAAGGCACGATGTCGATCGAAAGCACGCCGGGCGAGGGCACCACGGTGACCATCAGCCTGCCGGTCAACGGGCCGAAGGGGCGCCCAGTCAATCAGACCGGAGTGCTGA
Source organism: Mesorhizobium sp. B283B1A (assembly GCF_020165735.1). Classification (NCBI taxonomy): domain Bacteria; kingdom Pseudomonadati; phylum Pseudomonadota; class Alphaproteobacteria; order Hyphomicrobiales; family Phyllobacteriaceae; genus Mesorhizobium; species Mesorhizobium sp. B283B1A. The sequence continues at coordinate 75,899 of NZ_JAIUIQ010000026.1, read as the reverse complement.
CGATGCCGGTGATGAGGGCGAAAGGGGACAGGGATGGCTCGCTCCGCAAGACGGCCTAAGGCGGTCAAACGCCGCAGCAATGCCTTTCAGGACGGCGCCATTGCCGTCGGCGGCATGATTTCGCGAAATCCTGTCCTGGTGGGCGGATCGACGGCATTCCTGGTGACGCTGTTCTATGTCTCGGCGAATGCGCTGTGGTATCAGCCTTTCCCGCATGCCGGGGCGTTTTTCGCCACCCGCAGCTTCCAGGGATTTCCACATACGGCCACCGACGAGCCGGAGACCACGATCAACATCGTGCGGCCTAATGCGGCGCCCGCTCCGATCAAGGGCGATCCGGTGGTCGAGCAGGTGCAAGGCATATTGAAAGACCTCGACTTCTATTCCGGCACGGTCGACGGCATTTCCGGCCCCAATACGCGCAAGGCCATAGAAGCCTACCAGCAGAAGGTCGGGCTCAACGCCTCCGGCGAGATCGACGCGCTGCTGCTGGATCAACTGGGCGCGACGCCGAAGACCGCCGCCGTGCCGAAACCGCAGCCGCGTCCGGACACGCCGGCCGCCGTTCCGGTGTCTTTGCAGACAGGTTCTGGGCAGACAGGTTCTGGGCAGACAAGTTCTGGGCAGGCAGGTTCCGGGCAGAATGACTTGGAGACGAATGCAGCGTTGCAGGGGCCTGATCCTCGCATCGTCAAGATCCAGGCCGGACTGAAGGCGTTCGGCAATGACGACATGCAACTGGATGGGGTCGTCGGTGCCCGTACCAAGGCGGCGATCAAGGAATTCCAGTCGCTGTTCGGGCTGCCGCAGACCGGCGAACCCGATGAGATCGTCTACGTCAAGATGCGCGAGATCGGCCTGACCAACTAACGGCGAAATGACGGCTCGCCGAGCCGCGGAAACAGCGATACATAGCCCGCACGCTTTGCGGAGTTTTCATGCGCGTCACATCGGATCTCTGGGTTTCGGCCCTATTGCGCCGGATTTTCAGCGCCGGTGGATTTGCCGCCGTGGTCAAGCGCGGCGCGACCGAGGCAGGTGCCGTTTTCGTGCTGGCGCGGGACAGGATGGGTGAAATGGCCCTCTATGGACCGGCGCCGCAGACCAGCTACGATTCGGCCAGGCCCGACGACCGCTTCTTCTCCCTGCTTGCCGCCGGCAACGATGCCGCCGTGCTCGACGCGCGCCTCGAAAGGGAAAAGAAGTTCGATCCCGACATTTGGGTGGTCGAAATCGAGGCCGGCGCCGTCCCCGTCGAGCAGCTTATTTCCGTGAAGATGCCCTGAGGCCGGAGGACGTCACGGCATCGTCGCTGTTCGATGCCGTGCGGCTGTCGCCGTTTGCAGGCGCCGCCTCGCGAACCGTTTTATGCAGCGTTTCGGCCTTCCAGCCCCGCACCCTCTCCAGCGCCACGTCGCGATGCAGCAGCCGGTAGCGGTCGAGGTAGGTGCGGATCGCCTGCGGATGCGGGAACAGGCCGGGATAGACGGCGACCGTGATCAGGAATGCCCGATCCTCGCTGAAATCGAGCGAGCGCAGCGCCGCAAGCAGCGGCGCATAATTCTGGTTGGCGGTCAGCGATCGTGCGGTCGAGAAATCGATGTCGAGGGCATCCGCAAGCGCGGTCTGGAAGAAGGCGGCGTTTCCCGTCAGCGCCGTCTCGCGCAGTTTGACATAGGTATCCGAGCCAGGGAACGCATCGACCTGCGCCGCCAGGGCCTCGTCGCCGGTGCGCATCATGGAGCGCAGCCTGCGCCGTGCGTTCTCGGCGGCAATGCCGGAGGCCTGTTGTGCTGCCACACTGTCTTGCGCCACGTCCGCGGTGGCGGCGGCCGCGATCGGCGCCGTCGGCGCCGCTGGAGCTTGCGCCTCTGGATCGCGCACGCGCACCAGGGTCGGTCTTTCAAGCGCCCTGATCAGGTCGGCGATGGTCGGGTTCAGATCCTTGCGCCGAGCGATGGCGCGTGCGTGCGGCAGCCCATGCCGGCCGATCAGCGCGATGAGGTCGATGTCACTGACCGCGCGCGAGCGGATGAGCAGCGGCGCGGCGACGTCGACCGGTTCCTCGCACAGACGGCGCACCAGCGCGGCGGGCGCATATTCGCATTCGGAAAGGGCGGCTGCCACGTAGCGTCGCGATTCAAGGGACACATCGTCGAACAGCGGCAGCGTCAGGTCCTCGAGCTGGCCGATCTCGCGGCGGGACGGGCGTGTCAGCGAGCAGAATGCCGACACTGCGGCGCGGAACAGCCTTTCGGCCCTTCCCGATTCCGTTCGAACAGCGATTTGCCTGAAGTCCGAAGATGACACGAAGGATACGCCCGATACTCGATACACACTTGGCCACGCTCAACCAGGCTGTGCCGGTTTCGCGATTGGCTCGGTCAGAAGGTGCTGACCTTAGAACAAAGATCAAGTTAGCGATGATCCGTTAGCGCTCCGTTAACCCTCTGCCGGCCTTAATAACATTTGGAGGCGTTGCGTTGTGCTCCGGGGAAACCGAGAGGAATGCGCGAATCATGGGCATGGTACTGTCTTTCGTGCCGCGAACGGCACCGACCAATCGAGTAAAGCAAGCCACCGAAATACCGGCGGCAGTGATCATCTTTCCCGGCATCCGCTACGAGCGGTCCCAGGCCGGCGAGGTGCGGCCTGTCGATCCGGACACGCCGGGATCATCGCGGACGAAGCCTGTTCCGCACCATTGAAGCGCGTGGTGCTTGGACGGATCTAGGCGGCGCTAGAAGTCCTGCAGCTCGCAGGAACTCTGATCGAGAAAGCGCGAAACGATCGGCTTCCAGCTGTCGTCCGGCACGAAGCTGCGGATGACGAAAATGCCCTCGTTGATCGGCGCCTCGACGAAGATCGCTCCCTGCATTTCCTCGGGAAGATCCTTGCGCACGTCGATCATCTGCGCCGGCGTCAGCACCACGGCATCCAGTTTGCCGCCTGTCGCGGTATGATCGTTGAAGGAATAGATATTGTGGCCGCCGCGGTCATAGACCGACACCGACCAGAAGGGCACGTTCCCCGGCGCCCTGATCCGGACAATTCCCTCGTCAAGGTCGAAGCGGCAGGCCGTGGCATAAAACAGCGGATCGACCGACTTCACCACCGGCGCACCGCCCGCCTCGGCATCGAGCCGGTTCATCCTGTAGAGATCCGAGGCCATGGAAAGACGCGACCAGGCGTCACGTTCCGAAAATTCCGGCACCAGAAGCAAGACGACGATGTGGACGATGCCGGCGCCGACGAGGCCGAGCAGGACGGCGTGAAAGAGCCTCCGCATCGCGGCATGGACGCTACGCATCGCAGCCCACCTTCACGATCTTGGGCAACGAAACGTCCGACAGGCCGGTGCTGCTGGCGATCGGTGTGTCGTAGAAGGTCAAGACGAAATACATCCGCCCAGAACCGTCGGTCAGAAGCCAGTTGCCGGACATTGGGTGGTGGCCGGCGGAAATGATCACCGAATTGTCGGGCTGGCGAACCACCTCGTAGGACTGAAGTGCCGCAAGTCGCGGTTTGCCGGTTTTGACGACGCCGAGCGATTGATCGGCGGCATAAAGCGTCCAGAAGCGGGCGGTCGGAAACCCTCCCTCTATCGTGTAGGTGCATTGCCGCTTGAGCTGATCGCCGGCAGCGTCATTTTCCGCGACGAAGGACAGGCCTTCCGCACGGCCGAGCGTTAGCACACCCTCGCGTGCCACGCGCGCCTTGGAGTAGGGGTCCGCGGCCGGCGTGCCGATGTCGGGAAAAGCGGTCCATTGGCCGATCCTGATCGCGCCGACACCGTCCTGGATCTTCAGCGCATACCAGACGCTGGCGCTGCCGCCGCCGATGGCTATGGCAAGCGAAAGCAGCATCAGGAAGGCATTTTTGAGCATGAAGGGCCGGGTTCACAGAGGATTGCCGCTCGGGGATATCGCGGCGCGGGGCCTTGTGGCAAGCGGAGGCTTCCGATTTGGAGGTAAGAGGCGTGTTTAGGGGGCGCCTCTTCCTTCTCCCCCTGTGGGAGAAGGTGGCCGAGCGAAGCTCGGTCGGATGAGGGGTGTTCCAGCTTGGCAATGACAGTACTCCGTCGCGCACCCCTCAACCGTCTCGGCGCTGAGCGCCGATCCACCTTCTCCCGCAGGGGGAGAAGGAAGACGCAATCACAACGCCGAAAGCGTTTCGGGCGTGGTGGAGGTGTCGAGCCTGGGGGCCGTCTGGAACAGTTGGGTCATGTCCCTCAGCGTCTGCGTGGTTCGGCTGGACAGCACCGGCGGGCGTTCGGCGGCGGCTTCGGCTGCCGCCTGGTCCTCGCTCTTCTTCTGGGCTTCCGCGGCCTTGGCCGCGATCTCCTCGTCGACGAACGGCTTGTCGATGCCGGGGATCGGCTTCAAGTCGATGTTCTGGTGCGCGTAAACCATCAGCCGCTGCCAAACCATCGCCGGCAGCGAGCCGCCGGTCATATTCTTGGTGGGGGTGAAGTCATCGTTGCCCAGCCATACGGCCGCCGTGTAGTTGCCGGTGAAGCCGACAAACCAGGCGTCGCGGTAGGATTGCGTCGTGCCGGTCTTGCCGGCGACGACGATGTTGGGGATCTGTGCGCGCCGCGCCGTGCCTATCACCGGTACGGCCGTCAGCATGGTGTTCATGGATTTCAACGCCTGCTCGGAGAGCACCCGATGCGGCGGCGGCGCGTCCTTGGTCCAGTCATACACCACGTCGCCAGTACGGGTGACGAGCTGCGTGATGCCATGCCTGGAGCCGACGAAGCCGTTCTGGGCAAACACGCTGTAGCCGGTCGCCTGGTCCATCACGGTCATGCCCGAAGTGCCGAGCACCATCGTCTTGTGTCCCTCGAGCGGCGATTCCACGCCAAACGCTTCCGCCATCGCCTTGATGGGAGCGATGCCGAGATGGTCCTTGGCCAGTCGCACCGGCACCGTGTTGATCGACTTCGCCATCGCCATCAGCAACGTGATGTTGCCAGCCGACTCGCCGCTGTAATTGTGCGGCGACCAGTTGCCCCAGCTGATCGGCCCGCCCGAGATGATCGAGTTCGGCGTAAAACCGTGTTCCATCGCCGTGGCGTAGACATAGGGCTTGAACGATGAGCCGGTCTGGCGCAGCGCCTTGGTGGCGCGGTTGAACTGGCTGGCGCCGTAGTCGCGGCCGCCGACGATCGCCCGCACCGCGCCGTTGGTCTCGATGACCACCACGGCACCCTCGGTGACGTTGTACTCCTTGCCGAACTGGCGCAGGTGGAACTCGACGGACTCCTCCGCCGCCTTCTGGATGTTGGCGTCGAAGGTGGTGTGGGCAACCAGCGAATGCTGGCCGGGCTTGGCGATCTTCTTGACCTCGTCGAACGCCCAGTCGAGGTAGTAATCCGGGCTCTTCTGTTCGCCGCGATCGACGACGTCGGCGGGATGCAGCCTGGCCTGCAGCACCTGGCCCTCGGTCATGAAGCCGGAATCGACAAGGTTGGACAGCACCACATTGGCGCGCGCCCGCGCCGCCGGCAGGTTGATGTGCGGCGCGTATTTGGTCGGCGCCTTGAACAGGCCGGCCAGCATGGCGGCCTCGGCGAGGTTCAGGTCCTTGACGCTCTTGCCGAAATAGAAATCCGCCGCCGCCTCGATGCCGAACGTGCCGCCGCCCATATAGGCGCGGTCGAGATAGAGCTGCAGGATTTCCTTCTTCGACAGATTGGCCTCGAGCCACAGCGACAGGAAGGCTTCCTTGATCTTGCGCTCGAAGGTCCGCTCATTGGTCAGGAACAGGTTCTTGGCCAACTGCTGGGTGATGCTGGAGCCGCCCTGGACGACCGAATTCGCCCGCACATTCTCGAAGATGGCCCTGGAAAGGCCGAGCACGTCGATGCCGTAATGGTCGAAAAAGCGGCGATCCTCGGTGGCGAGCACCGCCTTGATGACATGATCGGGCATCTCGTCGACCGGCACGGAATCGCGCTGGATGATGCCGCGCTGGCCGATCTCGTTGCCGTAACGGTCGAGGAAGGTGACGGCGAAGTCGCCCTGCGCCCGCCAGTCGCCCGAAGTGTCCTGGAATGCCGGAATGGCCAGCGCCAGCATGACGACGATGCCGCCGGCACCGAGCGTAAAACCTTCGCTCAAGAGTTCGACGATGCCGCGGCGCCAGCCCTTGAGCCGAAAACGCCGCGAGAAGATCGTCGCGGCTTCCCAGAACTGGCGCGCCTTGAAGCCGATCTCGTAGAGCGAGGAATCGAGCCAGGCGTCCAGCGCCAGCAGCCGGGCGGCGAGCGGACCTCTTCTCTTGCGTGGCTCAGGATCGACCATTCAAAAACCCGGCTCGGCTGTGACGCGACCTGAAAACCGCAAGCAGGCAATTTCAGGGCCGCAGCCTGTCCTGACTATTCATCCATTTTGCCGGCGCTCACAAGGGCGGGGAGGACACAGCCGCAAGCTTTGTTGGAAATGATTATCGCCGCAGTTCGAGCGACGAAGCCGCCGCGATGGCCGCCTGCAGCAGAACCCGCGCGCCGGTGATCGCGTCCGCAGGCTCCACATATTCCGCCTCATTGTGGCTGAGCCCGTCGCGGCACGGCACGAAGATCATCGCGGCGGGCGCCACGCGGGCGATGAACAGTGCGTCATGGAAGGCGCCCGATATCATCTGCTTGTGCGACAGCCCAAGCGACCTAACGGCGTCTTCGACGATCTTGATCATATCGGCGGAGAAAGCAGCGCCGGGCATGTCGAAGGATCGTTTGATCGTTGCCATGCAGCCCTGTGCCTCCGCCTCGGCCGTGCAGGCCTGGCGCGCCTCGGCCTCGATGGCATCAAGCCGCTCAGGCCGCGGATGCCTGAGGTCGACGGTGAAGGTCACCGACTGCGGTATGGCGTTGATCGATCCTGGTTGCGCGGCGATCCGGCCTACGGTCAGCCGCGCGCTGCTGTCGAGCGGCATGATCGTCGTCTGCAGCCTGTGTATCGCGGCAATCGCGGCGACCATCGGATCCCTGCGGTAGGCAAGGCCGGTGGTGCCGGCGTGACCGGCGGTGCCCTCGATGGAAACCTCCAGCCAGCGCGTGCCCTGGACGGCCGTCACGACACCGATCGGCAACCCCTCCTTTTCCAGCGAAGGCCCCTGTTCGATATGCAGCTCGATGTAACCTGATATCGGCATGCCGATCGGACGCAGGGCAGCCTCCGGCAAGGCTGCAATCGTCGCGTCGAGTTCCTTTGCGAGGGAGGCACCGTTGCTGCCGACGATCGATTTCCATGCGGCGGTGTCGGCGCCGGTGAACGCCATGGAGCCCATCACGCCCGGGGCAAAGCGGCTGCCTTCTTCATTGGCCCAGGCGACGACCTCGATCGGCATACGGGTCTCAGCCCTCGCGTCCTCGAGGGCTTCGAGAGCCTCGAAGGCGGAAAGCGTGCCGAGCGCCCCATCGAAGCGGCCGCCCGTTGGCTGACTGTCGAGATGGCTGCCGATCAGGAGCGGCGGCAGTGCTGCGTCCGCGCCCTCGCGACGGATGAAGAGGTTCGCGATCCCGTCCTGGAAAACGGTGAATCCGCGCTCCAGCGCCAGTTCCGCCAGCAGGCGCCGGGCGCCTCGATCCTCGACGCTGAACGCCTGCCGGTTGACGCCCCCGGCCGGCGTCGCGCCGATCCGGGCAAACGCGTCGAGCCGTCGCAGCAGTCTCTCGCCGTCGATTTGCGGCGCAAGCCTCATCGCTTGAGGCCACGGATGAAGGCGCTCACCCGTTGCGGGTCGACCTGGTTCCACCAAACCCCGTCATGCTTCAACGAACTGGCGACGATAACGCCGTCGACGATGTCGAGGATGTCGTTGGCGTTGTCGGGCGTCACCCCGCTGCCGACAAGCGTCGGCAATCCGGCCGCGTCCTTGATCATCCTGATATAGCCGAGGTCGGCGGCATGGCCGGTGCGCTGTCCGGTGGCGATGACCGCATCGGCATCGAAGAACACCAGGTCCTTGACCTGTTCCTCGACCGGCCGGTCGCCGACGATCGCATGGGCGCCATGCTTGACATGCGCGTCGGCGAAGATGCGGATGCCGTTGGCCCGAAGCCTGGCGCGGAACCGCATGGCGCGCGCTGCTTCGCCTTCGATAAAGCCCTCATTGGCGACATAGGCGTTGGCCCATTGATTGACGCGCACGAAGGAAGAACCGGCGGCACTGGCGATCGACAGCGCGGGAATGGCGGCATTGGCGAGCACGTTGATGCCGACCGGCCGGCCAAGCTCGCGGCGGATACGGTCGGCGACGACAGACATGTAGGCGGAGGTTTCGGGGCCGATGTCATCCGGCTTGGCGAACGGCACGTCGCCGTGGTTCTCGACGATCACGCCGTCGCAACCGCCATCGAGATAGGCTTTGGCATCGTCGAGGCCGCGCTGGTAGATGGCCTCGACCGCCTCGCCATCATAGCGCGGCGCGCCCGGCAGGGGTGCGAGATGGACGACGCCGATCACCACCTTGCTTCTGCCGAAGATCGATCGCAGCGCGTCGTTCTCGCCCTGCTTGGAGCCGATGGATTTGGGGGATTTTGTCATGCGGTTTCCGCTTCCGTCGTTTCCATGAGCGTTTTCATCTCCTGCCTGTCGGGGCAGGAGCCGAGCGTTCCGGCGCGTCCGACCGAGATGGCCGCGGCGCGAACCGCAATCCTGGCCGCTGCAGCGAGATCCATGCCGGCGGCAAGGCAGCCGGCGAGGCAACCGCAAAACACGTCACCCGCGCCGCTGGTGTCCGTCACAGCCACGTTGGGCGCCATGATCCGCTCGATCCGTCCTTCACCGTCGGCGACGAGGCAGCCAAGCGCCCCAAGCGTCACGACAGCAGTGCCTGCGCCTCGACGGATCAGCTCGCGGGCTGCCGCGTCAGGATCGCCTGTTCCGGTCAGTTGCGCCGCTTCGCCCGCATTGGCGATGACGAGGCTGACATCGCTCAAATGCGGCGTCGCACCAGTTGCAAGCGGGCTTGGATTGAAGATGGTCACGGCACCCGCTTCATGCGCCGTCCGCAGGCAGGCTGTCGTCGCATCCGGATGGAGATTGCCCTGCATCACGACGATGTCGCCGCGTTCGATCGAGGCCGCGAAACCACTCTCTGCCAGGGGATCGAAGGCAGTGGCGCAACTGGCACCGGTGACGATGAGGTTCTCGCCCCGCGCATCGACCATGATCGTCGAACGGTCGCTCTCCTGTGGCAGCATCGTCAGATGGCTGGTGTCGAGGTCGCGGCGCAGTTGTTCCCTTATCCATGCCCCGGCGGCATCATTGCCGATCGCCGTCCAGAACCGGACGTCGGCTCCGGTGCGCACGGCGGCCACCGCCTGGTTCGCGCCCTTGCCGCCAAGCCCGTCGGCATGTTCGGACGCGTTCAGCGTCTCGCCTGGCCGCGGGAACCGGTCCAGCCGAAACGTCGTATCGACGCAGACATTGCCGACGACATGGACGCGCATGGCTAATCCCTTGCTAGTCCTTGGCCGTTGCCCAGCCCAGCATCTGTTCGAACAGTGTCTTGTAGCCGTCCCAGGCGATGAAGCCCGGAGGCAGCCAGTGCGGGCCGACGTCCGAGGTCCAGGCGACGGTCCGGCCCTTGCCATATTTGCCGGTTACCAGCAGCGGCAGCGAACGGTAGTCGGAAGATACCGTGGCCAGAACCTCCGCACCATCCTTGACCGTGACCTCGTTGAAGCCGAGCAGGATCGGCCAATCCTTGCCCAAGCCCTTGAGAATTGGATGATCCTGCGGACCGACGACGGCCGGCGCATAGCCCTCCGGAACCTCGACACGGTCGTCGATGGGCAGGCACGTGACCGGCAGGACATCCTCGACCGGCGTCTTGTGATAGCGCGCGCCGCCGTTGATCCCTTGGAAGCTGTAATAGCCGCCGAACATCAGCAGGCCGCCGCCATTGCCGACATACTCGCGCAGCAGGCGCAGCCGGTTCGGCGTCGGCTTGGAATGGATCCAGGTGTCGGGGTGAAGCAACAGCGTGTTGGCGCCGAGATCGGAAAGCACGACCGCGTCATAGGCCGAAAGCGCGTCCATGGTCTGCGGGAAATTCCGCTGCGCCTCATGCGCCGGCATGAAGGTGACGTCGAACGGACCGTCCTTCAGCGCGGCCAGCAGTTCATCGGCGCCGGTGTGATAGGTCACGGTCGGAAACTGGTCGAAGCCCTTGATATGGGTCGCGGTCGAGACCCAGGACTCGCCTGCGAGAAGAACTTTCTTCCTGGACATGTATACTCCCTTGATTGCTTGGAGCCGCGGCTCAGGGGCCTTCGGCGAACACGGTCTTTGGATTGTCGATCAGCATGCGGTCGATGGCCGACTGCTCGACGCCATGGCGTTTCAGCCTCGGCACGAAATGCTTGAGCAGGAAGCCGTAGCCGAAGCCGCCAAAGCGCGTCAGCATGATCTTCAAAAACACGTCTTGCGACAGAAGAAGCCGATCGATCAAGCCCATGTCGATCAGCGAGCGGATTGCCCGCGCATTCTGCTCATCCGAAGGCGACTGCGCATCCTGGTCCGCATAATAGAAATCCATGCCGATCATGTCGTATTCCAGGAAGGCGCCGCGCGCGGCAAGGCTTCTCTGGTAGGCGAGATCGTCGTGGCTCGGGTTCATATGGCAGAGCACCGTGTGCCTGAGATCGGCGCCTTCCGCCTCGACCACGTCGAGCACGTCATGCGCCAGCCGTTCCCAGCCGGGCAGGTGGATGGTCAGCGGCACGCCGGTTATCCTGGCCGCGCGCGCCGAGGCCCGCAGTGATTTGCGTTCCTCGTCGGTGAAATCCTTGCTGACGCCGACCTCGCCGATGATGCCGGCCATGATCTCGGGCTGCGCCGCCCCGCCGCCGACATCGTTGACGAGGAATTCGGTGACATCGTCGACGTCCATCGCCCTCAGCCAGTCGGGGTGGGTGTGCTGCAGGTAGAAGCCCGTGCCCATGACGATCTGCAATCCGGAACTGCGGGCGATGCGCGCCAGCTTCACCGGATCGCGGCCGATGCCGATATTGGTCGCATCGACGACGGTGTGGCCGCCGAGCGCCCTGTACTTCGCCAGCTCCGAAAGCGCTAGGTCGCTGTCGTCGAGCGAGACGTTGTCGCGGTTCATGTAGGGGTTCATCCGCAGCTCGCCGATGATCTCCATGCTGACCGGCTGCTCGGCGATCTTCTTCTCGTCGGGATGACAGGGGCATTTCCAGGATGTCGAGCCATCGAGCAGGATATGCTCATGCATCAGCGTCACGCCCATGTCGGCAATCGCGATCGGGCCAGTAACGGTCATCACGGTGCCGGAGCGAACACCGATCGGCGCCCTTTGCCTTGGCGTGTCGTCGAACAGATGATCCATGTCAGCGGCTCCGCGTTGCGCCCTTGAACAGCCGGAAATTCAGCCAGATGGCAACGAGAATGATTGTGCCGGTAACGATCGGCGTCAGGAAGGGCGACATATGTGCCAAGATCAGGCCGTTGCCGATGACCGCGACGGTCAGCGCGCCGAGTATGGTGCCGATGATCGTGCCGCGCCCGCCGAACAGGCTGGTGCCGCCAAGCACCACGGCGGCGATGACATCGAGCTCGAAACCCTGGCCGGAATTCGATGAGCCGGAGCCGAGCCGGGCCGCCAGGATGACACCGGCGACCGCCGCCGCCATGCCCGACAGGATGTAGACGAAGAGCGTCATGAAGCGTGTGTCGACACCGGCGCGGCGCACAGCTTCGGCATTGGCCCCGATGCCGGTGACATAGCGGCCGAACGGCGTCTGGTTGAAGGCGAGATAGGCGACGATCAGGACGAGTAGGGCGAGCAGCGCCGGCACCGGCACACCGAGAAACCAGGCCCTGCCGATGTTGACGAAGAAACTGCTCGGTTCGACCGGGATCGAGTAGCCGCCGGTGATCAGCAGCGCCACGCCGCGGATGACGGAAAGGCCGGCAAGCGTGACGATGAAGGCCGGTATGCGCTCATAGGCGATGAAGAAGCCCTGCAGGGCGCCGATCGCCGCTCCAAGCGCCAGCATGGCGACGACAACCAGCGGCCACGGCAGGCCGGCTTGGAGGGCAACGGCCGAGAGCGTTGCCGTCAGCGCCAGCACCGAACCGACCGAGAGATCGATGCCACCGGTGGTTATGACGAAGGTCATCGCCGCCGCGACGATCAGCAGCGGCGCCGACTGGCGCACGATGTTGAGCAGATTGGGCGTCGTCAGGAAGGATCCGGTGACCAGCGAGAAGATCACGCAGACGACGATGAAGAACAGCGCGATGGAGACGACGCTGCCATTGGCTATCGCCACATCCTTCCATGTGCCCTGGTGGGAGCGTTTGGGCGGCGAAACGCCGATCTCGGCGGACGGCGAGGTGGCATTCATGGCTGTACCCCCTCATCGCGGCTGGCACGCGCCGACCGCGCATTGAATTTTCGGCCGACGATCAGGTTGACGACCTCCTCGATGCTGGTGTCGCCGATCTTGCGCTCGGCGACATTGCGGCCCTCGTACATGACCTGGATGCGGTCGCAGACCAGGAACAGATCCTGCAGCCGATGGGTGATGAGGATGACGCTGACGCCACGGGCGCTGACGGCACGGATGAGCTCCAGGACCGCCTCGACTTCCGCCACCGCAAGGGCCGCCGTCGGTTCGTCCATGATCAGCACCGACGGGTCGAAGGAGGCGGCACGGCCGATGGCGATCGACTGCCGCTGGCCGCCGGAGAGGTTTTCGACCTTGAGCTTGGTGTCGGCGATGACGATGCCGAGGCGGTCGAGCATCTCGCGCGTCTCGCCATGCATGCGCTTGTTGTCGAGAAAGGGGACGCCAAGAACGTGGCGGCGCGGTTCGCGGCCGAGAAAGAGATTGCCCGCCACATCCACCGTGTTGCAGAGCGAAAGGTCCTGGTAGACCATCTCCACCCGGGCGGCGCGGGCATCGGCCGGCGAGGAAAAGGACACGGCCTTGCCGTCGATCTCGATGCTGCCGGCATCCGGAATGACAGCGCCGGACAAAACCTTGCTCAGGGTGGATTTGCCGGCGCCGTTGTCGCCGACCAGGCCGAGCACCTCGCCGGGCTTCAAGGTTAGTGAAACATCATCCAGCGTCTGGATGGGGCCGTATCGTTTGGAAATACCGGTCATCCTGACGCGGTAGGTCTCGCCATCGCTCATCATGGTTCCAGTTCTCGAAGGACGACATGTTCAATCGGTCGCGGGGCCGCGCAGGCAACCATCAGGTCGATGCGCGGCCCGGCGGTCCGGGGAGGATACTACTTGAACATGTCCTTGAACTGGCCGACATTTTCCTTGGTCACGATGGTGATCGGAACATTGATGATCGGGTCGATCTTCTCGCCCTTCTTGAGTTTGCCGAAGGCCTCGATGGCGGCCTTGCCTTCGCCAGCCGGATCCTGCTGGACGACGGCGACCACCCAGCCTTCCTCGAGACCTTGCACCGCCGATTTGGTCAGGTCCCATCCGAACACCTTGACGTCGCCGGTGCGGCCCTGGCTGGTGACGGCGGAAACCGCACCGAGCAGTGCCGGCTCGCCGGTCGCATAGAGCGTCGTCATGTCGGCATTGGCGGTCATCAGGTTTTCCGATGCGGAAAGGGCCACGTCCTGCACGTTCTGGCCGTCGACCGTATCGAGGAAGGTGACCTTCTGGCCGCTGTCCGCGACGGCCTTCTTGAAACCGTCGAGGCGCTGGTTCTGGATGAAGGAATTGAGCGCGCCGACAACGCCGATCTTGGCGGTTCCATTCATCTTGGTCTTGACGTAGTCGGCGTAGAATTTGCCAATATCCTCACCCGCTTTGGTGTTGTCGACACCGACGAAGGCGACATTGTCGCCATTCGGGATCTGCGCGTCGATGGCAATGACCGGAATGCCGGCGGCCTTGGCCGCGGTGATCGCCGGTTTCACACCGTTGACATCGATGGCGACGAGAATGATGCCGTCGACCTTCTGGGTGATGTAGTTCTCGATCGCGTCGTTCTGCGCGCTCGGCACGTTGTTGGCGTTGAAGATGACGAGGTCGACGCCGGCAGCCTTCGCCGCGGCTGTCGCTCCGTCGTTGATCTGGTTGAAGAAAAGAGCCTGCTGGTTGATGGTGACGAGTGCATAGGTCTCGGCCATGGCGGAGCCAGAACCAAGCGCGAAGGTCATGGCGATGGCCGCGGCGCAGCCTGAAAGGATCTTTGTAAGACGCATTCCGGTTCCCCTTGGTTTTGCGAAAAAGGCCCTTGATCGGGCTCACATGGCGCCTGAGCGCATGGACATAATTCAAGATACTTGATTTCTTGTCAAGTGACTTGAATTAACGTCGGCGAAGGGAGGCCGGGGCGCGCCTGTCAGAATGTCGCGGGCGTGTTCACCCAGAAAATGCTGGCGCGTTCGTCGCCGACATTGCGGTACCAATGGGGCAATTCCGAATTGAAGACGAAGGAATCGCCGGCGGACAGGCGAAACGTCTTCTCACCGACCATCAGTTCGATGGCGCCTTCCAGGAGATAGCCGACTTCCTCGCCCGCATGCTGGATCGGGCCGGCGCTTTCACCGCCCGCCTCGATATGATGGATATTGCACTGCAGGAGATGGCCCGGCGAATAGGGAATGACACGCTCGAGCGAAATGCCTTCGCCGCGCCGGAGCGGATCGAGCGCGATCAACGGCCGCGCTCCAGCCCGAAAGACGATGCCTTCCTCGCCATCGGACTCCTCGAACATCCAGCCAATGTTCGTGCCGAGCACCTCGACAAGCCGGTGAAGCATGGGAAGCGAGGGCGAGACCTTGCCGTTCTCGACCTTGGAAAGCAGGCTCTCGGAGCAGTTGGCGGCGGTGGCGAGCGCCTTCAGGGTCAGGCCCCGTGTCTGCCGGGAGAGCTTCAGCCTCGTGCCGAGCCGTAAGAGGCTGGTGGCTGTCGAGCGCTCGTCATTGCCCTTGCTGTTGTGGGTATCGATCTTGTTCATTGGGGGAGGCGAACATCTCCGCTGGTTGGGCCGACTCGTAAAACTGATCCGACGCGTTGTCCATCCTGCGATCATGGGCAACGCATCGGATCGGCATCACGGACCCGTCCAGGGCAAACGACGCGCACGCCGTTTCAATGCTTGCCAGGGAGGCGGCTTTTCATGCCGGTTCGCGCTTTAGGGGCATGCAGGCAACGGATCATGATGGCTCTCCACAAAGTGCCGGCCAATATGCCGTTGCAACAAAGGGATTGGTCGATAGAGCCTGATGAAGGTCGGCGAAAAAAGGAGCCACGAATGACGTTTGCGAACTGTAAAGTATGCGTGGATACCGGATGAGCGATGATAGCTGCATCAAATCTGCGCGCTTCGTTCCGTAAAAATGGCCGAGGATCCACGAGCAAAACGGGATCAATAGGGTGCCATGGAAACCGGGGACCCGCCATCTGAAAAAGGGTGCCGAATTCTTGATCTTCTAGAAGCTTCCCTCCAACCTGCCAGTGATAATACGCGTGCAATTCATTCGAGGCTTGGTTGGGTTCGTGGCGATCGAAATGAAGTGCGAAACGGCAAATTTCTCCTTTGTTGTTCAAACCGTCCATAAGCACTTGAGCGGAACAAACCTGTACTCCAGCAAGTCCGCCATCGTCGTCGAGTTCAAGCTCCAACTCTAAGATAGCTTCATCGAATTGAATTCCAGCGGGTCTTACATGTGCGGTAGTGTCAATTGCCAATCGTGCCGCAAAATTGATGCATGTTCGGTTCGCTCGCGTGAAAACAGCATTCGGCCCCCAGCCTTTGAGAATATCGGCACGCTGGAGGAGGTCATGGAGGTCGGCAAGGTCACGATCGAACGGCATCGGGCTAATTAAGCTTTTCCCTCGGGTGGAGGCTTCGGCAGCCGGATTCGGTCGCGACTGTCTTGTGAAAGAAGCGGTGATGTCCGATTTCGCTTGGCTTGCTCCAGGCACCAAACAGGCTCATCTAACCAAGGGGGAACTGGCGAACTGAGGGTAAACGCGTACCGAGAATCGACTGGAACCCGGAGATCTGGATCATCGGTCGACACGGATAGCAGCCAAGGGCGGTCTCCGGGACTCTCCTTGGTTGGCTCAATTGCGTGCAGCCTAGGATGGCCGACGGCTGATAGTGCAGCCACGCGGTCAACCGCCGACAGTTTGAATGGTGGCTGCGAGTGGACGGCAGCCCACTGCGCCAGCACCTGATCCATCCACCATCGACAAAATCCACTTCTGGCGGCACCTAAATATTGGCAAGGATGGAAGAACTCCATCACGCCCGGCCAATCGGGTGATTTGCTGACATCTATTCCGAGACGTACCGCCAAGAGTTCCTCATTCACGAGGAGACCAGGTACATCAAGCAGTTGTCGCAAGAGAAAACTCACCGCCTCATGCGGTTTTCGAGCTAGCTCGGCCTCGTACGCAACTCTAAACCGTGAGTGCATACGCGCGTACTGGTCGGCGCCGAGGCCTAGTATGTCGCGCGGTGCGTCGGCGGCTTGAACCGCAGCGTAGAGTTCCGGCAGGGCCGCCAATTTTGCACGGGCAATTGGCGCAATATCGCCAACTGTTTCCTTGTCGAAGCCAAGATCGAATATATCCGCAGTGCTGTTGTCTCCCGCCAAGTAATCTTGAAAAACTTGAGCCGCGCACAACCTTACAACAGGACGAGGCTTTTGGCCCTCCTTTGGCCACAGGGCTTGGAGCAACCGGAGATCTTGCGCAAGCCCTGCGCCAGTTCCGATAAATCGGACACCTTCGTTGCTAACTTGGTCCTTGAGGTTGATATCTAGAATAAAGCCATCGATTCCTCCTTCCAGATCTGCTTCATTCACCAACAGCTTTTCTCGATCTGGCCACACCAAGTCAACAGAAAGCTCTCCGTCTTTCTGCAGTAGCTTCTGGTAACGTTCACCATCACTTCCCACACCCATCGCATCGTCAATAAAGAGGTAACGCAGCATCGTCATTCCTTATGCGATACGGGCGGAAGTGTCACGATCAAACAGGTAACGTAAGTTTCGGGTGCCTTGCCTATAGAAACAGTACCACCAGCAGCGAAAACTATGTCACGAACAATCGCAAGGCCAAGGCCAGATCCAATTGCCGCTTCGTCATCTAATTCAAAAGCTCGCTTGGCTGCTGTCGTTGTAACGAATGGATCAAACAAAGTGTTCTCTACCTCCGCAGCAATACCGTCGCCGTTGTCTGCAAACTCGATCAATGCTCCTCCATCAGGGCGCGTTGCTAGCCGTAACAAAATGCGTCCAGCACGGCTTGCCCTCTTAATCGCCTTAATTGAGTTTGTTGAGAAATTCAGAAAGACGGCAAAAAGCTCAGAGCGGTGCATCGGAGGTGATATTATTGTACCATCCCCCTCTTCAATCTCCATTGTGACGCCGTTACGCTGAAATACTGTATTCATAGCCGATCGGAATGAAGTTGCTATTGCGTAGAGATCCTGTGGCTGCCGCTCGCGAAGAGTATTTTCCTCGGTCATTGACTTATATAGGCCCGTAAAGGCGCGCGCTTGGTCCAAAAGTGTCCGTATGGCAGAGGCCGCGTCTAGCCGCTCTGCCTCGGTTCTTCCCGATTCCAACAGCACAGCCAGACTTGCCCGCATCGCTCCGGACAAGCTCGAGAATTCATGTGTGAATTGGCCGATTGCCAAACCCATGCTCGCCAGAACTCGCAATAGGTCTATCTCTTTGAGAAGGGCGTCACTCTCCCTAGCTCTCCTCGAAACCTCTTCGGCCGAAGCCGTTGCCCGTTGGAGCGCGGCGCTTGCCACTGGCGAGATAGAAGTACCGCTTTCGATTTCTTCTCGGACAGTTTGCAGTGCTTCAGTGAGGGTTTGTGCAATAACTATGCTTGGCGGCCGTTCTCCAGGTTGATCCACCGGCGGTTTGGCGGGCCGCTCCCTTTTTAGGTCAAGTCGTTCTCGCTCTGCATCGATTTCTCGGACGCCCGCTATTATCGCTGCGTGCATGGCATCCACGAGTTCGTTGAACGCTTCGCTGCCTATAAGGCCTTCTCGTGACGAGGTTTCCTCAAACAGACCACTCTCGTCATCGATCGACACCGAGCCAAGGAAGTTGCGGTTTCGCACTGGAGCCAGCGTTCGGGTTCGCCTTGATGACGTAAGGTCTAGGCCGAGCCAATCGTCTCCCTCCTGGCCATAGGGCAACACGCGAAAGCCATTGCGGTAGACGCGAATTCCACCGTGTGTTGCGAGATAATTCTGGACTGTTCTGAACACAGCAGGGGGAAAATATCTGCTCTCGAGAAGATAGTATTTGGCAACCATATCGGTGCTACGCGCGAACGCAGCTTGTGCCCTTTCTCCATCACCAAAACGGAGATCACGGGTCTTGATCTGGATTTTCAGCGCAGGGCAATTCAGCCCCCAGGTCGCGTGCCCCGATTCATCGATAGTTGCTCTGATCGTGGCGTACGCCTGCTCTGCTACTTGGCTCCGGATATCAAAAATTTTGTGATCTGAGCTGTCTCCAGTGAAGCTCACCGCGAATTCAGCGCCACTGGCAGCCTTTGATTTCGTCTGATCGCCAAGGTCGATGAGTTCAGCGATGTGTTGAAAGGTTCTTTCAATTGTCGCTGGTGGCCAATTGTCCCGGAGTCTTTCGATCCGCAATGTTGTTCCGTGGAGGCGCTCCTTCGGTACCATCGTGATAGGTGCTGAAATGGCGCCGAGCTCTTTGCCGGGAGCGAAGCGCTCCCAATCGATCTCGACACGTAAGGCTGACGACGCGTCAACGGTCGCCGTCGTTAGCGTAAGCTTCTTCCCGAGGCGTTCGGCGGCGAACCTACCAATTCCCTTGCGGCCAGCGCGACGACGCTTGAATTTCTCTGAAACTGGATGAGCAATCTTGTCATCGGTCGCTAGGCGCATGAACCCCCGGACCAATTCCTCTGGTGTCATCCCTGCTCCATCATCAGCAATTTCTATGTAGTTTGCGTGTGAGGGATTCGAAATGCGTACGGCAACGCGTGTTGCGTCTGCGTCGTAAGCATTCTTAACGAGCTCTGACAAGGCGGTTTCATGGCGCGCAACGAGCTCTCGTCCAAGACGGGCAACCAAGCCAGCGTCGACGGAAAACCGCGCCCTGCTAGTGTCAGTACTGACCAATGCACTAGCGACCTCTGCAATCCGCTCGAAGTCGAGATCTGGCTTGTCCAGCTCAGCTGCCAGAGCTTCTCTTAGATCAAATTGAGTTGCCAACGTAACTCCGATAAGCTCCGAAAAAGATTCCTGCTTAGATCGACCGACGCTCCCGTGTACGCCAAAGTACGCCAGCTAGTCTGAGTTTTTGTCCGCAATTCCCCTGCGCGCTCGGAGGATAGAGAGTTGCTTCCGCAAGTCTGTTTGAACACGAATCCAGTCCGCGCCGAAAAAGTGCGGCAGAATGATCCCATCGGCAAATAACGTCGCTGCATCTTGACCCTCGGTTCTCATTATGTAGTCAAGACGTTCAAAGCTCTGCCTTTCTATGGAGGTTGGCGGGATTAACAATGGCAGCCTTCGCGCATCCTTCAATTCAAACTTAAGGACACCTCCGCCGTAGACTCTCCCAAGACGTTCCGCCTCAAGCTGCGTGAACGTTGTGAGCATGCTTGCGCAAATCGTGAGTGCGTGAGTTGGATCGCGGTTGATAAACGCAACACGATGTAAGGTATTTGTACACACAAGCCCCGGGTCGACAATCGCCAGCCGAGGCCCCGAGTTGTTCATATAGGTAAATATCGCGTCGCAAGTTCGCCCCAACTGCACGCGCCACCATGGGTCCCTCTTTGAGAACCAGAGCGTCCCGCGCCGTTGCTCCTTCGAAACAGTTGCTAGATATCGTCGAATTGCGCCACCTCTTGGCCCAAGTGTCTCCGGGAGAAGTAAGAGGGTGCGTTCTCCCTCTTGGGCGAGCATGCGCATTTCGTGGCTTGTGACAGATAACCCCCGGACATGACGGGCGCGCGATACGATGGGCAGCAGAGCAACTCTGGGCAGGTCGCGTTCACGGGCCTGAGTTTCGGAAATTACGAAGGATCTATTTGCGCCGGTAACGACTCCAATTTCAAGGCGGGCTAAGTCGCCAAGAATTTGGCTCTGGACCGGTTTGTGCGGCGTGACAGCGGCGCTAACAGTTTGCGTAGCCGATAGTGAAATCGTGTGCCGACGAACCTCAGACGCGGGGCCGAGACCGAACCCTTCCGCCAGAATGATCGCCGGGCGCTCCTGGGCCGCTCCCTCCCATTCAACGGGTCCATCTACTGCGACAAGCGTTACGGTTCGAAACCGTTGGCGTAGAATTTCCAGCAGTGATGCTGAGTAATCGGTGAAGGCAATCGCACCTGGCGCAATTGACGCCAGGCGACCGCCGAGTTTCAGGTAAGAAAAGCTCGCGAGAACGAAGTAGACCCAGATCCCAGGTGCTCCCGTTACTACGTTGGCAAAATCCGATCGCCCCTTCAATTCGTTTCGGATATGACGGGGCAATTGGTGGTTGCGGGTAAACGGTGGGTTTGCAACGATTGCGTCCACCGGTTTGATGCTTTCTGGCGGCAAGTTGAGGAAATCGGCATTGTGGATCGTAACTGGGCTATCTGAAAATTTGGCTTGGGCGGCGCGACAAGTATCTTCATCGATTTCGTACCCGATCACCCGACCACCAGCGGCAGCATCAAGGTTCTCTAGGACTGCCTCGACAAGCGCACCACGACCAATGCTCGGCTCAAGCACTGTCGCAGTAGGTGATATCACTGCCCAACCGGCCAGATATTGAGCCAAGTTGGCAGGCGTATAGAAAGCGCCAAGCGCTTTGCGCTTTCTAACCTGCACTATGAGAGTCGTCCCCAAAAATCGCGTTTTGCATACAACCTCTGGCCGCAGTCGACTCGGTCAGGATAGTCGCTCAAAATGGCAAGATAACCCTAAAGGAACTCGTTCCAAAGCGCAAAGGTGCCAGCGGAGCAAATGGGCCAGCCGCCCTCAGGCCGCTTCGCGTTTCAGCGCCTGCGCCATGCAGTGGATGCCGCCGCCGGTCTTGGAGATCTCGCTCATGTCGACTGCCGCGACCTCGAAGCCGCGCGCCTTGAGCTGGCCGATCAGCGTTTGGCTGGAGGTCGGCGCGATGACCCGGTCCTTGCCGAGCGACATGAAGTTGCAGCCGAGTGCCATCGTGTCCTGGAACGGCACGTCGATGATCTCGTGGCCCTTGCCTTTCAGCCAGTCGACGATGCCGGGCTCGGTGCAGGCGAGGCAGACGGCGGTGAGCTTCTCGGCGATAGGCACCACCATCAGGTCGATATGGACGTAATACTCGTCGATGAAGGCGATGCGTGTCTCCCAGCCTTCCTTTTCGAACCAGGCCTGCACCTGGCGCGCGCCTTCCTCCTGCGTGCGGGCGCCGCCGCAGCCGATCAGCACCACGCCGTCCTCGATGACGTTGAAGTCGCCGCCCTCGAACGTGCCCGCCGTGACCATGTCGTAGATCGGGATGCCGAGTTTCTCGTAAGTGCGGATCGCGGCGTAGTTCTCGCCGCGCCGCCACCAGTTGGCCATGGCGGTGATGATCGCGCCATATGGCGTCATCACGCTGGAATCGCGCGAGTAGACCTGCATCGGCAGTTCCGGCGTCGGCTCGTGCCAATGGATGTTGACGCCGAAATGCTCATAGGCGGCGACCAGGTCCTTGTGCTGCGCCTGCGCGATCTGGACGTTGCAGGGCGCCTCGCGCAGATGCTTGCGCGACAGCGAACTGGTCGACAGATGGCGCAGGAAATTCGGCGAGCCAAGCAGGACGTCGGTCAAGACGTCGGTTTCGTTGGCGAAGCCCCAGACGGTCAGCGGCTTGGTGCCGCCGGCCGGGTTGCGGCGCTGCAGCGAGAACGGTTCGGCGACGATGCGATCATGGACTGTCATGGGGTTCTCCTCGTGCTTTGATCATGCGGTTTGGTCGGGTTGACCGCTCGGTATCCACCAGTCGCGGCCGCGCGCGGTGGTGACATATTCGGGCCAGCGGAAATGGATCGGCGGGTCGTAGTCGCAGAGCGGCGCGATCCAGTTCGTCCCGCCGATGCCGCCGCCGGTGCGGGTGACGAACTCGTCCATCGCCGCATCGCGGGCTTTTCTGTCCTCGAGCAGGCGCAGTGCCGCCAGCGCGACCGTCTTGGCCGCACAGATGACCATTGGATCGATCGTCGCGGCAATGCCGCCAAGCGCGTTCATCACCCACGCCGGGTAGGGCTGGCCGCTTGCCGACCGCAGCGCCGGACGGGCGACATAGAACCTCGCCGTCGGCGCATGCCAGCTCATGTCGGTGTAGTCGTCGGAGGTCGAATTCAGCTGCGACGGCGGCAGGTCACGGCGCAGGATTTCCTCGGCCTGCCTGGGGTCGATCAGTCGCTCCAGCTCGTCGATGAATGGTTCTTCCGTCGCGGTACCCCCGGCATTGACCTGGATTTCGCGCGCGACCGCTCTGGCGGCCTCGTCCCAGTGCGGCGGCCCGACCGTCGACAGCGCGGCATAGGCGATCTCGGCCATGGCGTGGTTGGCAAGCCCCGGCCGCGATTTCGATACCCAGTGACGCTCGAATCGACAGCCGCTGATCGCGGCGGCGGCCGTGGCATTGCGATCGAGCACGGCAGTGACCTGTTCGGCCATGGCAATGGTCGGCACGCGGATCATGTATTGGATCTCGGCCAGGCCCGCCGGCAGATTGTCAGCGGTCGCCTGGCCGGCGGTCAGGATCGCCTCGCTGATCGACCAGCCGCCCTGGTGCGGCAGCATGGAATCGCGCAGCGCCTTGGAGGTCATGTACATCGTCATCAGCGCGTCGTTGGCGCCGGGCGCCCGCACCGCCGAATGCGCCTGCGGGATCGGTGCACCGTCGCCTGCGCGAACCCAGTTTTCGGGTTCGTCGCACACAAAGCGGTAGATCATCGAATAGGCGGCACCGCAATGCGTGTCCCAGCGCGCCGTGTTGCAGAGCGGCAGCATGTAGAAGGGATGGAACGAAATCATGCCGGCAAGGCCGTCATAATACCCCTTGGCCGCGTGGATCGGCTTCGAGCCGCGCACCTTCTCGGCGGGTTCGCCGGTGAAGCGCAACGTGCCGGCAATGCCGTGCCGCTGCATGGCCGCCTTGACCGCAAGCAGGCCGCCGAGGCTCGCCATGCCGAGCCCTGAATGCGGATCGGTGTGGCCCCCGGCCTTGAAGCCCAGGCCGGGCCGCGGCTGCTTCACCGTCACCGCGTCCTGGCAGTTGCCGGGCACCGCGTCATATTCGGCATAGAGGCCGATCGTCGGCCCGGCGCCATTCGTCCAGTGGGCGCAGAACGCGGTCGGCATGCCGCCCGAGCCTTCCTCGACGGAAAAGCCCTCATGCTTCAGCCGCGCGACATACCAGGCGGCCGACTGGTATTCGCGCCATGCGGTCTCGCCGAAATCGAAGATGGTGCGCGTCCACTGCGACAGCGACGGCTGGATGCCGTCGAGGCAGGCAAGCGCGGTCTCCTGCGCTGATGTCGTCACCGGTTTGTCCATGCGGCAAAGAAAGCAGTGAAGCGGCTCGCCAAAAAGTGATATGTTTTCCCGGTTCGTGCAAATTCGGTTCACCTCTTGAGAATTCCCTCCACACAGGCGCTGCGCGCCCTCGACAGCTTCGCCCGTCATGGCAGCGTCTGGCGCGCCGCCGATGAGCTGCACCTCACCCGCAGCGCGGTGAGCCATCAACTGCGCCTGCTCGAACGCGACCTCGGCTTCGACCTGCTTGAGCGCATCGGCAAGGGCGTGGCGCTGACGCCGCGCGGCCAGCGTTATGCCAGCGACGTGCGCAAGGCGCTGACGGTGCTTGGCGATGCGGTGACGCGCGATGCCGGGACCGGCGTTGGCGGCTCGTTCGCCATCTCTTGCACGCCGGGCTTCGCCTCGTTGTTTTTATGCACCCATATCGGCGAGTTCCGGCAGATGTACCCTGACGTGGCGCTGCGCATCCTGACCCCCAGGCGGCTCGACGATGTCAGCAATGCCGACGCCGATGCCTTCATCGCTTTCGGTGTCGGCAACTGGCCGAACCGCGCCGTCGAGCCGCTCTGTGAAATCTCGTTCACGCCGCTCTGCAGTCCGACGCTGCTCAACAAGGTCGGCGGCTTTTCTCGGCCCGCGGACGTGCTGCGCGCCAATCTGCTTCACCTTGACGACACCGAGGATTGGGCGCGCTGGCTGGCGCTGTCCAAGGTGGAAAACCCCGACACCGAGGGCGGCATCTTCTTTTCGGACATGAACCTCGTCTTCTCGGCGGCGATCGCCGGCCAGGGAATTGCCATGGGCGACGAACTGACCAGCCGGCGCGCCTTGAGCGAAGGCCGGCTGGTCAGGCCGTTCGACATCGCGATCAAGTCGCCGCGTTCCTATTACCTGGTCTCCGAGCACGCGAAAACGAGCCATCCGGTACTGGAGGCGTTCGGGGGCTGGCTGAGATCGAAGCTCTCGGAGAACCCGGTCAGGCCATATTGACCGACCATTGATGAATCAAATTTGCCGATCAGGCGAAAACTATTCGGTTGCGGTGAGCCTCCGGCCTGCCTACGATTTCCTCTTGGGACTGAGGAAGATGGCAGGATGCAGCAACCCGGCCGGGCCGCAGAGATCAAGGCAATCGGGATCGGCAAGAGCTTCGGCTCGTTCCGTGCGTTGGACGATCTGACGCTCAATATCGGCCGCGGCGAGTTCCTGACCCTGCTTGGCCCCTCCGGTTCGGGCAAGACCACCTTCCTGATGATCCTCGCCGGCTTCGTGCAGCCGACCGAGGGCCGCCTCCTGAGCGACGGCACCGACATTACCAACCGTCCGGCCGAGCAGCGCGCCGCCGGCATGGTGTTCCAGGGCTATGCGTTGTTCCCGCATATGAGCGTCGAGGCCAACATCGCTTTCCCGCTCAAGGTCCGCAAGAAATCGGCCTCCGAGATCAAGAAGCGCGTCGGCGAGATGATCGAGCGCGTCGGGCTGGTTGGCCATGAGAAGAAATTGCCGTCGCAGCTCTCCGGCGGCCAGCAGCAGCGCGTGGCTCTGGCTCGCGCGCTGGTGTTCGAGCCGGGCGTGCTTTTGCTCGACGAGCCGTTCTCGGCGCTGGACAAGAGCCTGCGCGGACAGATGCAGGCCGAGATGAAGCGCCTGCATCAGGAAACCGGCACCACTTTCGTCTTCGTCACCCACGACCAGAGCGAGGCGCTGGCGCTGTCGTCGCGCGTCGCCATCTTCAACCACGGCAAATTGCTGCAGGTCGGCGCGCCCGATGAGGTCTACGACCGGCCGGACAACCGCTTCGTCGCCGAGTTCCTCGGCGAGATCAACATGCTGCCGCTGAAAGGGGTCAAGCCCACCGGCAGTGGCTCGACGGGCGTCTGCGAGGACCGCGCGGTCAGCATGCATTGCAAGGCCGAGAAAGTCCGTGGCGATGCAATCCTGGCAATCCGCCCCGAATATATGTCGATCGCTGGCGAGGCCGCCGCCGGCGAGAACGGCATTGCCGCGACCGCCACCGCTTCGACCTATCTGGGGGCGGCGACCAAGCTCGACCTGACGACGCGGCAGGGCGCCAGGGTGACCGTCTCGGTGCCCAACGAGGTCGCGGCCGCGGCGCTGAGCAAAGGCAATTCCGTCTGGCTGACCTGGCCGGCGGAAAAGGGTTTCCTCCTTCCGGAAGGAGGACAATGACAACCGGCGTGGACCGATGGGACACGCAGGCTTCCGGGAATGATCAACGACAAAAAAGGGGAACTGACATGACGAACGATACCAAGAAACAAGCCATCGAGACGCTGTCCGCCAGGGCCGGTCGCGGCGAGATCTCGCGCCGCCAGTTCACCCAACTGGCAGCACTCGTGCTCGCCGGCACGCCGATGCTTTTGCGCTCGACCGGTGCCTTTGCACAGGCCAAGGAACTGGTTCTGGTGAACTGGGGTGGCGACGCCATCACGGCTTACGACGCCGCCTACGGCCAGGCTTTCACCAAGGACACCGGCATCACCGTCAAGATGGACGGCTCCGGCCCGACCGAAGGCGCGATCGCCGCGCAGTCCAAGAGCGGCGCCCCGACCTGGGACCTCGTCGACGTCGATCCATTCTCGGCCATCACGCTCGGCGCCCAGGGCGCGCTGGAGCCGATCGACTACAAGATCGTCGATAAGACGAAGATGCGGCCGGGCTTCGGCTGGGAGTATGCCGCCTCGACCTATTTCTTCTCCTACGTCATCGCCTATGATTCCGAGAAATACGGCAAGGACGCACCGACCGGCATGGCCGATTTCTTCGATGTGAAGAAGTTCCCCGGCAAGCGCTCGCTCTACAAATGGGGCGTTTCGAGCTGGGAAGCCGCACTGCTGGCGGACGGCATCGCCCCGGCCTCGCTCTATCCGCTCGACCTCAAGCGCGCGCATGACAAGATCGCCGCCTTCAAGGAGAACGTCGTCGCCTATTGGGGCGGCGGCGCCGAGAGCCAGAGCGTGCTGCTCAACGGCGAGGCGTCGATGGCCATCGTCTGGTCGACCCGCGCCTCGCTGATCGAGCAGGACTCGGGCGGCAAGATCAAGTTCATCTGGGACCAGGGTCTGATCTCGCCCGGTGCCCTTGCCGTGCTCAAGAACAACCCCGGCGGCAAGGACGCGGCGATGAAGTTCATCGCCAGTGCGCAGGATCCGCAAAAGCAACTCGTCATGTTCGACAAGCTGGGGCAGGGCCCCGCCAATCCGGCCGCCGACGCACTGATCCCCGCCGACAAGAAGCGCATCAACCCGGTCGATCCCGAGAACATGAAGAAGCAGATCGCGCTCGACATGGACTGGTACGCCAAGAACTACGGGCCGGCGCTCGACGAATACACCAAGATCATCTCGGCCTGACCAAGGCCGGGATCATCGGGTCCAGATGAGAGCATATCTCTCCGACAGGATGGGCGCGGCGCTGTTGATGGCGCCGCTGCTCCTGTTTCTTGTCCTCGCCTATGCATGGCCGTTCCTCGGTGTCGTCAAGTGGAGCTTCACGCTGCCGACGCCGGGGCTCGGCCAGTACGAGGCACTGCTCACCGACGATCTGGTGCAGTCGGTGTTCATCCGCACATTGCGCATCGCGGCCATCGTCACGGTCGTCTCGGTTGCTGCCGCCTATGCGATAACAGTCGTCTGGGTGCGTGGCACGCCGGCGCAGCGCCTTATCGCCGAATTCTGCATTCTGGTGCCGTTCTGGATCTCGGTTTTGACGCGCGCCTTCGGCTGGGTGGCGCTTTTGTCCAATCGCGGCCTGATCAACACCTGGCTGCAGGCGATCGGCTTCATCTCCGAACCGCTGACCCTGGTGCGCAACGAGTTCGGCGTCATCGTCGGCATGACGCATTTCCTCATTCCGTTCGCCGTCTTTCCGCTCGCCTCGGCCATGCGCAGCCTCGACGACCGGGTGCTGCTGGCGGCACGCGGGCTCGGCTCCAGCCGCATGCGCACTTTCTGGACCGTGTTCGTGCCGATGACCCGCTCCGGCATCATCGGCTCGGCGATGATCGTGTTCGTCTTCTCGCTTGGCTTCTTCGTCACGCCGGCGATCCTCGGTGGCGGCCGCAGCGTGATGATCGCCGAACTGATCTATCTCCGCATCTTCCAGAGCCCGGATTGGGGGCTGGGTGCGGCGATCAGCGTCGTGCTGGTGCTGTTCGTCGGTGCGCTGATGGCGCTTCTGTTCCGTTATGTCAGACCGAAGCAGTTGATCTGATGCCGACCTATCGCCCCGGACCCGTCTCGCTGATCCTGGCCGTTCTGGTGGCGCTGTTCCTGCTTTTGCCGCTGCTCGCCGTCATCCCGGTGTCGCTGACGCCGAGCCGCATGCTGGCGATGCCGTCGGGCGAACTGTCGCTGCGCCACTATCGTTCGCTGATCGAGGATCCGCGCTGGCTTCAGTCGATCCTGCTGTCGATCAGGATCGGCATCGTCAGCAGCGCGATTTCCACGGTGCTGGCGCTCTGCTTCAGCCTCGGCGTGTGGATGTTCCAGCCGCGTTTCACCGCGGCCCTCGTCGGCTTCGTGCTGCTGCCGATGGTGGTGCCTCCGGTGGTCTCGGCGGTGACGCTCTATTTCCTGCTCACCTCGATCTCCGGCGTCAGCTCCTTCTTCGGATACGATACCTGGCTTGGCGTCGCCATGGCGCATTCGGTTATGACGGTGCCTTTCGCCACGGTGCTGATCCTGGTTTCGCTCAGCCAGCTCGACCGGCGCATCGACCTTGCCGCGCGCGGCCTCGGCGCCTCGGTGTGGGAGCGCGCCACCCGCGTCATCATGCCAAACATCAAGTTCGGCATCGTCACCGCGGCACTTTTGTCCTTCGTGCTGTCCTGGGAAGAGATCGGCGTCACGCTGTTCATCACCTCGGTCAACGCCATCACCCTGCCAAGGCTGATGTGGATGGGCCTGCGCGACAACATCGATCCGGCAATCGCCGCCCTCTCGGTGATCCTGATCATCATCACCGTGCTGGTGCTGGCGATGCGCAGCTTCGTGGTCCGGTTGCGCGGCAGGCCTTGACCGCGGTCAGTGGTCGTCCTTCAAGGGCTTCGGCTACCCCATCGCGCGGCGGATTGTGCTGGACAGGCTGGCAAGGAATCTCGGCCGGGACGATGCGTCGAGCTTCCACGACAGCACCGCCATCGCCATTTGCCGCGGCAGCATGCCGACCGACAGGAACCAGCCGGCAAGGACGGCGCGGCGGCGCAGGGACGCCGACATTTCGAGGCTGGCGACAGCGCCCGCCGCCGCGAGCGCCAGCCGGGAATCATCGGCCACGGGGTGCCGGTGCCTGTCCGCGCAGAGCGACGCCAGCCGTTCTTCCAGATGGACCGGATCGTGGCGAACAACGTCTGCCGGCACGACGGTCAGGCCGGCCTGCGATGCCTGGTCCGACAGCGCCTCCATGCGGTGGAAATCGTGCTCCACCCGCCAGCGCGCCCGCTCGGCGAGCTTTTCACCGAAAACCGAATGGTTGGCGCCGTGGATCCGGTAAGCCCCGACACATTCATCGATGGACTGGACGTGGCCATGGAGCGGCGCCAGCGTCGCAAGATAGCCGTCGGCGCCCTGACGGAAATCCGGTTCCGGAATCGGCATGATCGATTCCAGGGTCGTCCGGTCGAAGGCCAGCCCGCTGGTCACGGTCGTCTGGTAGCGTCCCTTGTGCATCAGTTTCGGCACGACATCACCGCTGTCGAAGGGCAGTTCGGGCGGCGGAAAGACGTCCTTGATGTGTTGCCGCTCATCGACAATGTGCAGTCTGGATTGCACCTGGGCAGTTGCCGCGTCCCAAGTGTCGACGATCCTGGAGACGGCCCCCGGATAAAGATAATCATCGGCGTCGAGGAAGAGGATGATTCTGCCCGAACTGGCGGCAAAGCCGGTATTGAAGGCAGCCGCATGCCCGCCATTCTTTCGTCTCGGACAAGCAAGGATCCTGTCGCCGTAGGATTCCATGATGGCCGTGGAATTGTCCTGCGATGCATCGTCGACGACGATGACTTCGACGTCGTCGTGGTCCTGCTCCAGGGCGCTGTCGATGCTGCGTTCAAGGAAACGCGCGTAATTGTAGTTCGGGATAATGATGGATACCGGGATTTTGTGGGCGGTGGACTGCATCGCTTTCGACCTCGCGTCTTACGTTGATTTTGGCAAAACCCGCTCGTGGGCTGGCTCCTCTTCAAGCTCGCGCCGATCCGTCGGGAGACGGATCACGTCTCTCTGCGACTTCATGCAAAGCCGCAATTGCCTTCGAGGATCGCGGTGGCCGACTGGGTCAAGTGTGTGGCCGGCCAGCAAACGCCGACGCTCCCGGCCATCGGCCAAGGTTGACGAAAATGGCGTCGCGTTCGATCGCAGTGGGACCGAAGCGGACGCCTTGAAGGCACGGCCGATGCTGGCCTTCAAATGCGGCTGGAACAAGCCCGCCGCCTGAAAACTGGCATGTGGATGTTTGCGCTTGGCGATTTCATCGTTAGTTTGCGCGACATCGGCTGAACGGGGCATCGGCAGGTTCTGAGACGAATCGCCATCGTCTTCGCGTCGCGAACGACTATATCTGGCGGAACATGCAGACGGACAGGCTTGCGAAAGCCGATGTCGGTGGCGCAAGGCTTGAGGAAAAGGACGATGACCGCGCCCGGCGATTTGCAGCAGGCACTGTTTCTGAGACTGAAAGGCGACGCCTCCCTGTCGGCATTGCTGGGCGGTGCCGGGCTGCTCGAACGGGCGGTCGACAATGCCGCTTTTCCCTATGTGACCTGCGGTCAGACCAGTGCCTTCGACTGGGATACGGGCGTCGAGAACAATGACGATCAGCTGATCACGCTGCACGTCTGGTCGAAGGCCCAGGGTGAAGCCGAAACGCTTGCCATCATGGACGCCATCAAGGCACGCCTTGACGACGCGGTGCTGGTCATCGGTCCTCGCGGACAGACGCGGCTGTCGCTCGAGTTCACCGAAGCCCGCTACGACGAGGAGCTCCTGGTGCATCACGGGCTGCTGCGGTTTCGCGCCCTGACGCAGGAAAATGCCTGACGCGCTTTCAATATGACCGAAACAGAGTCTAGACTGCCGTTTCCCGGATTTCGTCGGGTTGGGGCGTCGAAATCACGATTGGTCATCTGTGTTTTCAGGGGTGTAGCGGACATGTTTTGTGCTTCGATCACCGTTCATTTCACGTTCAGCACCGATGCGTTACAACGCTGGCCATGAAAACGCTCCGCTCCCATTTCCGAACCGCGACACTGGCGCTATGTGCTGCCGGGCTGTTTGCGTCGCAGGCGGTGGCGATGCCGGTCATTGCCCCCGACCAGGTCAGCCCGATCGTTCTGGCCGCATCCGACTGCTATGCGATCGGCCAGCAGGTTGCCCAGCAGAATGGCGGAACGCTGGCCAAGGCCTCGCAGTCGACGCGCGGCGGCCAGCCGGTCTGCGTCATAGTCGTGCTGGTGCCCGGCAAGGACGGGCAGCGTCCGCGCCGTTCCGAGATCGTCGTGCCGCAGAACTGACCGATCCTTCATCTTACAGCTCTCGTTTCCCAGGCCGCCGGAATCGGCCTATATCTGACCCCAATCTTCAATCCGACCCCAACCTTCGATTCGACCAAGTCTTCAGTCCAAAAAAAGCTTCAACAGGTATCGATCTCCGCATGCGCGTACTCGTCGTCGAGGATGACAAGGATCTCAACCGCCAGATAGCCGACGCGCTGGTCGATGCCGGCTATGTCGTCGACCGTGCCTTCGATGGCGAGGAAGGCCATTTCCTCGGCGACACCGAGCCTTACGACGCAGTCGTGCTCGACATCGGTTTGCCGCAGATGGACGGCATCAGCGTGGTCGAGCGCTGGCGCCGCGGCGGCCGCAAGATGCCGGTGCTGATCCTGACGGCGCGCGACCGCTGGAGCGACAAGGTTTCCGGCATCGATGCCGGCGCCGACGACTATGTCACCAAGCCGTTCCATATCGAGGAAGTGCTGGCCAGGGTCAGGGCGCTTATCCGCCGGGCCGCCGGCCACGCTTCGTCCGAGCTCACCTGCGGGCCGCTGCGTCTCGACACCAAGGCGTCGAAGGCCGATGTCGACGGTGTGCCGCTGAAGCTGACCTCGCACGAATTCCGCCTGCTCGCTTATCTGATGCACCATATGGGCGATGTGGTCTCGCGGACCGAACTGGTCGAGCATCTCTACGACCAGGATTTCGACCGCGATTCCAACACCATCGAGGTCTTTGTCGGGCGGCTGCGCAAGAAGATGGGCATCGACATGATCGAAACCGTGCGCGGCATGGGCTACCGCATGCGTGAGCCGGAGGCGTAACTCGGAACCGCTCAAACCAATCGCAAGGACGCCGCTTTCGCTGCGTTTGTGGCCGCGCTCGCTGACGTTCCGCGTCATCGCCTTCTCCACGGTCTGGGCGATCCTGACCCTGGTCGTCATCTTCACCCTGATCACCACGCTGTACCGCCAGGCCAGCGAACGCGGTTTCGACAGCCTGCTTTCGGCGCATCTGTTCAATCTGATCGGCTCCATCGGCATTTCCGATACCGGAGCGCTCACCGGCGCCCCCGATCTCGGCGACCTCCGCTTCTCCGAGCCCAATTCGGGCTGGTACTGGTCGGTGGAACCGGCCTCGGAAGGCGTGCATGGCGATCTCCATTCTTCTTCGATGACCAGGGCCATCCCGTCGCCAAGCGTCGCCGAAGTGCCTTTCAATGCCAGCTTCCAGCGCAGCTATTCGGCCGAGGGTATCGACGGCGAGCAACTCGAAGTTTTCGAGAGCGAATTCGTCCTCGACGCCAAGAACCGTGCCGCGCGTTTCCGCGTCATGGGCAATCAGAGCGAACTCGAACAGGAAATCGGAACCTTCCAGCGCCGCCTGCTGACCTATCTCAGCCTGTTCGGCATCGGCATGATCGCCATCAACGCTATCGCCATCCTGCTCGGCCTGCAGCCGCTGCGCCGGGTCAGGAACGCGCTCGCCATGGTGCGCGAGGGCACCGCGCAGCGGCTCGACGGCCGTTTTCCAGCCGAGATCGAACCGTTAGCCAACGAAACCAACGCATTGATCGAAAACAACAAACGCATCGTCGAGCGATCGCGAACCCAGGTCGGCAATCTCGCCCATTCGCTGAAAACGCCGCTCGCGGTGCTGCTCAACGAGGGCCGCGCGCTCGGCGGCGCCAAAGGGCAGTTGATCGCCGAACAGGCCGCCTCCATGCAGAAGCAGGTCGATCATTACCTGCAGCGCGCCCGCGTCGCGGCGCAGCGCGACAGCGTCGTCTACCGCACGCCGGTGGCGCCGCTGGTCCAGCGCATGGTGCGGGTCTTGCAGAAGCTCAATCCGCAGACGAGCCTGTCGCTGACGCTGCCGGCATCCGAGATCGTCTTTGCCGGCGAGCGCGAGGATCTCGAGGAACTGCTCGGCAATCTTCTTGAAAATGCGATGAAATGGGCAAGGAGCGCGGTGTCGATCTCGGTCGTCCCCTTGGTCGGCAAGGATGACCATCTGTTCGAGATCAGCATCGACGACGACGGCCCCGGCATTCCCGAGGACAGAGCGCGCGACGCGCTGAAGCGCGGAAGACGCCTGGACGAGACAAAACCGGGCACAGGTCTGGGGCTTGCCATTGTCGCCGACCTCGTCAACGAGTATGGAGGCGTTCTCGCGCTCGAACGGTCCGGCATGGGCGGATTGAAGGCGGTGGTGCGGTTGCGGAGCCTTCAGTGACGTTTCCCAGGGGCCAATCGACACCGATGGCCGGCACATGTTATGGCGGCATATCGATTGGTCCCGGAGTGGCCGACAATGGCCAAATTTCCGACAAATATCAATACTATGGCGACGCCCACTTCTCCGATGACGCGGCCCCAGGCGCATCCATGGCAGGCTCCAACTCAAGAAAACCGGTTGTTGGCATGAAGATTCGCGTCGCGCTTGTTTCCGCATTGCTGGCCGTGTCCGGCTGCACCACCTTGAGCGGCAAGGGCCCGACCCTGACCCCGACACCGGCCTCGACGCCTCCTTCGGGCGGCAAGGTCACCACCTCGATCATATCCGCGATGGGCGGTGGCCTGATTGGCGGTTCGATCGGCAGCAGCCTGAGCGCAACGGAGAAGCGCAGCGCGCTCGAGGCCGAATACAAGGCGCTCGAATATACGACAAGCGGCCAGAAGGTGACGTGGAAAGGCGACCAGGCCTCGCGCTATGGCGAGGTGGTGCCGGCCCAGCCCTATCGCGTCGGTTCACAGGACTGCCGCCAGTACACGCAGACGGTGTTCACCGGCGGAGCCGGCGTCACCGCCCGCGGAACCGCTTGCCGCAACACCGACGGCAGCTGGACGCCGCTGACCTGAGATCCCGGTTGGGAGCTGGTCGCTTGACGTCGATCAAGGACGTCAGGCGCGTCTGCCGTCAAAGCGTCGCAGGATGGACATGTTGGCAGGGCAAGTCTCTGCCTTTATTGGAAGAGCCATGCTGTTCTGGGTCATAGCCGCAATCCTGACGCTGGGCGCGAGCCTGGCGGTGCTGTTGCCGTTGGCTGCCGGCTCGAAAGGCGGCGCGTTGAGCGGCGACCACGATCTGGAAGTCTATCGCGATCAATTGTCCGAGCTTGACCGCGACGCCGCGCGGGGCCTGATCCAGCCGGCGGAAGCGGCCGAGGCACGCGCCGAGATCGCCCGCCGCATCCTGCGCCTCGACAATGCGGATCCAGCCGGCAAGGCATCGGCCAGGCCGGCGTCGGCCACCTCAAGACTTGTCGCGACCGTCGCGGTGCTGGCGGTACCGTTGGTCAGCTGGGGGCTTTACAGCCAGCTCGGTTCGCCCGACCTGCCGTCACAGCCGCTCAGCGAGCGGTTGGCCAAGAACCCGGCCGACAGCTCGGTCGACGAGTTGGTCGCGCGGGCGGAGGCTCACCTTGCCGCCAATCCTTCCGACGGCCGGGGGTGGGATGTGCTGGCCCCGGTCTATCTGCGCATGCAGCGCTTTTCCGACGCGGCCGCCGCCTACCGCAACGCCATTCGCCTCGATGGCGACAGCGCTGTCCGCCAGGCCGGCCTTGGCGAAGCGATCGCCGGTGCGGCGGGCGGCATTGTTTCGGCCGATGCCCAGGATGCTTTCGAGGCGGCGCTGAAACTCGATCCGGCCAATGCGAAAGCCAGTTTCTATCTGACGGTGGCCTTGGCGCAGGAGGGGCGAACCAAGGAAGCGGTTGCCTCCTGGCAGGCGATGCTCGGCACGCTGCCGCCGGATTCACCGTGGCGCGGCGCCATCGAGCAGGTATTGGCCAAATCCGGCAACCCCGAAGTCGCTTCCGGCGCGGCCGCGAAAGGGCCCGATGCCGCCGATGTCGACGCCGCGTCCTCCATGTCGCCGCAGGACCGCGAAGCCATGATCAACACCATGGTCGCGGGTCTCGACGACAAACTGCGGCAAAATCCGCGCGACGCGGAAGGATGGATGCGGCTCGTTCGTTCCTACGTCGTGCTGGGCAAGGCCGATGAGGCGCGCGATGCTCTCCATCGCGCCATTGCCGTTTTTGGGGCCGACAGTGACGAAGCGAAGAAATTCACCACCTTTGCCGCCTCGCTCGGCCTGGCGGCGACGGAGTAGAGCATGACGCGCAAGCAGAAACGATTGTCGGTCATCGTGGGCGGACTGGCTTTCCTGGGCGCCGCCACCGGACTGACCTTCTACGCGCTCGGCCAGAAGGCATCCTATTTCTACATGCCGGCCGATCTCGCCACAGCCAGCGTCCAGCCGGGACAGCGCATCAGGCTGGGAGGGCTGGTCGAGAAGGGCACCATCGAGCGCGGGCAGGGCGCGACCGTCGCCTTTTCGGTCACCGACACCCATAAATCGGTCAAGGTCACCTATACCGGCATCCTGCCGGACCTTTTCCGCGAAGAACAGGGCGTCATCACCGAGGGCACCTTCGGCCCGGACGGCGTCTTTGTCGCCGACAGCGTGCTGGCCAAGCACGACGAGCGCTACATGCCCAAGGAGGTGGCCGATGGCCTGAAGGCCAAGGGCGTCTGGCAGGAGAGCAAGAGTGAATAGCTCTGGCAGGAGAGCAACGGTGAATTACAGGTACAGTCATGGTTGAAACCGGACATTTCGCCCTGGTCCTGGCGTTCGCGCTTTCGCTGGTGCAGACGATCGTGCCGCTGTATGGCGCGCGCCTGAACAACCAGCGCCTGATGGCTGTCGGCGGCCCGGTCGCGGTGACCGGTTTTGCGCTGACGGCGCTATCTTTCATCGCGCTGGCCAGCGCTTATGCGAATTCCGACTTCTCGGTGGCGAGTGTCTGGGAAAACTCGCATTCGTTGCAGCCGCTGATCTACAAGATCACCGGGACCTGGGGCAACCACGAAGGCTCGATGCTGCTCTGGGTGCTGATCCTGACCTTTTTCGGCGCGCTTGTCGCCGCTTTCGGCTCCAACCTGCCGGCAACGCTGCGGGCTAATGTTCTGGCCGTGCAGGGCGCCATCGGCGCTACCTTCTTCCTGTTCATCCTGGCGACGTCCAATCCGTTCATCCGGCTCAATCCGGCGCCGATCGAGGGCCGCGATCTCAACCCGGTCCTGCAGGATCTCGGCCTCGCCATTCACCCGCCGCTGCTCTATCTCGGCTACGTCGGTTTCTCGATCTGCTTCTCCTTCTCGGTCGCGGCCCTCATCGAAGGCCGCATCGATGCCTCCTGGGCGCGCTGGGTGCGGCCATGGACGCTGGTCGCCTGGATGTTCCTGACCGGCGGCATCGCCATGGGATCGTACTGGGCCTATTACGAACTCGGCTGGGGCGGCTTCTGGTTCTGGGATCCGGTCGAGAACGCTTCCTTCATGCCGTGGCTGGCGGGCACCGCGCTACTGCATTCGGCCATCGTTATGGAAAAGCGCTCGGCCTTGAAGATCTGGACGCTGCTGCTTGCCATCCTCACCTTCTCGCTGTCGCTGCTTGGCACCTTCCTGGTGCGCTCGGGCGTCCTGACCTCCGTCCATGCCTTCGCCACCGATCCGACACGTGGCATCTTCATCCTGTGCATATTGACGCTGTTCATCGGCGGCTCGCTGTCGCTGTTTGCGCTGCGCGCCTCGAAGCTGACAGCCGGCGGCCTGTTCCATCCGATTTCGCGCGAAGGCGCGCTCGTCCTCAACAATCTGTTCCTGACGACGGCGACCGCCACCGTGCTCGTCGGCACGCTTTATCCGTTGGTGGTCGAGGCCCTTTCCTCGGACAAGATTTCGGTCGGAGCGCCATTCTTCAACCTGACCTTCGCACCACTGATGGTGCCGCTGCTGGTGATGGTTCCCTTTGGACCGCTGCTGGCCTGGAAACGCGGCGATGTCTTCGCGGTCGCGCAGCGCCTGATGATGGCGTTCGGCGGCGCCCTCCTGACGGCACTGGTCACCGCCCTGTTCATCGACGGCGCTTCGGTATTGGCGGCCATTGGGGTTGGTCTTGCCGTCTGGCTGATCCTTGGTGCGCTCACCGACATCGCCGTCAAGGCGGGGTTCGGCAATGTCACGACGGGGAACATGGTCCGGCGCCTGCTTGGCTTGCCGCGCTCGGTCTTCGGCACGGCTTTCGCGCATCTCGGCCTTGGCCTGACCACGCTCGGCATTGTCGGCACGCTTTGCTTCGGCACCGAGAGGATACTGTCGATGCATGCCGGCGAGACGGTGGAATTGTCCGGCAACACGCTGCGTTTCGTCGGGCTCTATCCGGCCCAGGGCCCCAACTACAGCGAGGATCGCGGCCGCTTCGAGCTGATCGGTGTCAGCGGCAGTCCCATCGGCGAAATCAGCTCGGCCAAGCGCTTCTTTCCGGTGCGGCAGACGACGACAACGGAATCCGGCATCAAGACCCTTGGTCTTTCCCAGCTCTACATTTCGCTCGGTGACGAAGGCAAGGATGGCTCCGTCGTGGTGCGCTTGTGGTGGAAGCCGCTGGTGACGCTGATCTGGGGCGGTGGCCTGATGATGATGGCGGGCGCGGCCATGTCGCTGATGGACAGGCGCTTGCGAGTCGGAGCGCCCTCGCGGCGCCGCAAGCCGGCGGTCGCGCCAACGGGTCTGCCATGAAGGCAAGGTTTTCGCTGACGTCGATTGTCCTGCTTCTGGCGCTGCTCTTCGCCGGCGCGGCGCAAGCGGTGAAGCCTGACGAGATGCTGGCCGATCCGGCGCTGGAGGCGCGAGCCCGGGCACTGTCGGAAGGCCTGCGCTGCATGGTCTGCCAGAACCAGTCTATCGACGAATCCGATGCCGATCTGGCCCGCGACCTGCGCATCCTGGTGCGCCAGCGCCTCGTCGCCGGTGATACCGACCAGCAGGTGATGGACTATGTGGTTTCGCGCTACGGCGAGTTCGTGCTTTTGAAGCCGCGCTTTGACCTGCGCAACGCGCTGCTTTGGGGCACGCCCGTCATTCTGCTTCTGGCAGGCGGCATCTTTATCGCCTTCAACGCCCGTTCTCGCCGGCAACTGGCGACAAAATCCCTCTCCGCCGATGAACAGGCGGCGCTGGACGCGATCCTGCGCCGGGACTGACTGCGAAATGGCGTGAAGGGTGAGGTCTTCCGACAGACAGGGTCGACCGCCAACATTACCAAAGTTTCATGCGTCGGAAATGGCGTTGTAATGTGCGCCATTCTAATTCTCCTTTCCTGAGGATGCCTATCAAGGCGCGTCCCTTCGAAAAGAGGATCAGAGACCCATGAATATTGCCCCCAATTCATATTCCCGCACCCGCAAGCGTCTCCTGGCTGCCGTCGCATCCGTCGCGGTTGCCGGTGCGATCGGCGTAGGCGCGCTGACCAGCGGAACCAGCCCCGTCCTGGCCGACGCGGTGCGTGTCGAGGCGCCGCAGGTTCCAAGCTTCGCCGATGTCGTGGAGCGCGTTTCTCCAGCCGTGGTCAGCGTCAAGGTCAAGGCCAAGATCCAGCCGACCGCCGATGACGGCTCCGACGATCAGGACGGTCTCGACAATCTTCCCAACAATCCGCAGCTGCGCCGCTTCTTCAAGGAATTCAGAGGCTTTGGCGACCAGGGCGGTCAAAACGACGAAGGTCACCGCCGCTTCGGTCACCGCGACCGC
The DNA here is from genome assembly GCF_020165735.1 of Mesorhizobium sp. B283B1A. NCBI lineage: Bacteria > Pseudomonadati > Pseudomonadota > Alphaproteobacteria > Hyphomicrobiales > Phyllobacteriaceae > Mesorhizobium > Mesorhizobium sp. B283B1A. Next base: position 37,246 of record NZ_JAIUIQ010000026.1, on the reverse strand, counting down.
AACAACGGCCAGCCGCGTCCGGTGGCGCAGGGATCCGGCTTCTTCATTTCCGAGGACGGCTACCTCGTCACCAACAACCACGTCGTCGAAGAGGGCACCGCCTTCACCGTTGTGACCAATGACGGCAAGGAGCTCGACGCCAAGCTGGTCGGCACCGATCCGCGCACCGATCTCGCCGTGCTCAAGGTCGACGGTGGCGGCAAGTTCACCTATGTCGATTTCGCCGATGATTCGAAGGTTCGTGTCGGTGACTGGGTCGTGGCTGTCGGCAATCCGTTCGGTCTCGGTGGCACCGTCACCGCCGGCATTGTGTCGGCGCGCGGCCGTGACATCGGCGCTGGCCCCTATGACGATTTCCTTCAGATCGATGCCTCGGTCAACCGCGGCAACTCGGGTGGCCCGACCTTCAATCTCAACGGCCAGGTGGTCGGCATCAACACGGCGATCTTCTCGCCGTCGGGCGGCAGCGTCGGCATCGCCTTCGACATCCCGGCCTCGACCGCTAGGCAGGTTGTTGGCGACCTGATGAAGAACGGTGCCGTGCAGCGCGGCTGGCTCGGTGTCGAAATCCAGCCGGTCACCTCGGACATCGCCGAATCGCTCGGCCTGAAGTCCAACAATGGCGCGTTGGTGTCCAGCGCCCAGGACGATGGCCCCGGCAAGAAGGCCGGCATCACCGCTGGCGATGTGATCACCCAGGTCGATGGCAAGGACGTCGCTTCGCCGAAAGAGCTTGCCCGCCTGATCGGCGCCTATTCGCCGGGCAAGCCGGTCGACGTCACCGTCTGGCGTGACGGCAAGAGCCAGACGGTCAAGGTCGATCTCGGCAAGCTGCCCGCCAGCGACAAGCAGGCCTCGAACGACCAGCAACAGCAGCCCGCCGCTCCGGCAAAGCCCGATACGCTTGCCGATCTCGGCCTCACCGTCACCAAGTCCGAAAACGGCAAGGGTCTCGTGGTGACCGACGTCGATCCCGACAGCGATGCCGCCGATCGCGGCATCCAGCCGGGCGACGTCATCACCGCGGTCAACTCGACCGAAGTCAACGGCACCGAGGACGTCACCAAGGCGATGACCGAAGCGGTGAAGTCCGGACGTAAGGCCGTGCTGATGCAGATCACGCATGACGACAACAACCGCTTCGTCGCCTTGCCGGTCGCCAAGGGCTGAAACGACTTTTCCGATGCGGCGGTATCAAACACCCCCGAACCGCCGCATGGGAAAGCATGGAGCCGGGTACGTTAGTCAGTCATCGTGCTCTCCTCCGGGGGCAGCGGGCCTCCCATCGCCCGCTGCCGCACATCTTATAGGCTGTCTAGAAGCGCCCCCTCCGGCCTGGTGCGAGGAGATGCCGCGATTGCCGATAGCGACATGCGCTAAAACAGGCATGTCCACGATGAAGACACCAGGGAACAAGATTTTATCGCGCACGCTCGGGATCATCTTGATCGCGATGCGCTTTGGCAAAGGCTAGAATGCAGATGCCTGCTACTCAACCTTCCAGCGAAATCGCGTATAACGGGCCTATGAAGATTCTCGTCATAGAAGATGATCGCGAGGCCGCGGATTATCTGCAGAAAGCCTTCAACGAGGCTGGTCATACCGCGCATGTCGCTGGTGACGGCGAGACCGGCTTCGCGCTTGCAGATGCCGGCGACTATGACGTGATGGTGATCGACCGGATGATGCCGCGCCGTGACGGCCTGTCGGTGATTGCTGGCCTTCGCTCAAGGGGCAACACCACGCCGGTGCTGATCCTGTCGGCGCTGGGTGAGGTCGACGACCGGGTCACCGGTCTGCGCGCCGGCGGCGACGATTATCTGACCAAGCCCTATGCCTTCTCCGAACTTCTGGCCCGGGTCGAGGTGCTGAACCGCCGGGCCAGTGCCAAGGAGGCCGAAACCGTCTACCGGGTGGGCGACCTCGAACTCGACAGGCTGTCGCATTCGGTCCGCCGGGCGGCGCGCGAGATCACGCTGCAGCCGCGCGAATTCCGGCTGCTCGAATATCTGATGCGCCATGCCGGCCAGGTGGTGACGCGCACCATGCTGCTCGAAAACGTCTGGGATTATCATTTCGATCCGCAGACCAATGTCATCGACGTCCACGTCTCGCGGCTGCGCGGCAAGATCGAGAAGGGCTTCGACAAGCCCATCCTGCATACGGTTCGCGGCGCAGGCTATATGCTGAAGAGCGGCTAGAGTATGATCCCGAAAAGTGGGTACCGGTTTTCTCGGACAAATGGTTTCCATTTGTCTAGAGATCATGCTCCAACAAAGAGCTGGATCAGCATGACGGCTCTACCAAACATCATGCTGATCTAGGCGACGGCATGGCCTTATCCGTGCCAGCCATCATGAAGACGACGGCAGCGCAGCTTTCGGCGCTCTACCTTCTTTTGTTCGCGATCTGCGCCGTGTCGCTCGTCTTCTACATGACCTCGCTGTCGGCACGCATGCTGACCGCGCAGACGCAGGAAACCATCAACGACGAAGTGCTCGGTCTCGCCCGTGCCTATCAGCGTGGTGGTCTGCCGGTGCTGGTCCGTGTGGTCGAGGCGCGCTCGCGCCAGCCTGGCGCCAACCTCTATTTGATCGCCGATGCCAACGGCCAGATCCTGACCGGCAATGTGCAGAGCCTGGAGCCGGGAGTGATCGAGGCCGAGGGCTGGACGACCGAGCCGTTCTCCTACAAGCGTTTCGGAGAAGGCGAGCTTGATCGCCTGCGCAGCGGAACGTCCGACCAGACGACATCTCCTTCAACCGGCGAGAATGCGGCGCCGGCCGAGGGCGAGAAGGGCCACAACGCCATTGCGCTGGTGCTGCGGCTGCCGAACCAGATGATCATGCTGGTCGGCCGCGATCTTGGCGAGCCGGAGCGCTTTCGCGCTGTCATCCGCCGTGCCCTGACGCTGGCGCTTGGCATGATGGGCCTGGGCGGCATTCTGATCTGGTTCTTTGTCGGCCGCGCCGCATTGAAGCGCATCGACGGCGTTTCGGAAGCGAGCCGTCGCATCATGGGCGGTGATCTTTCCGGCCGGCTGCCGGTGACTGGCGCCGGTGACGAGTTCGACAGGCTTTCGGAAAACCTCAACGCCATGCTGGCCAGGATCGCAACGCTCAACGAAGGCCTGAAGCAGGTTTCCGACAACATCGCGCATGATCTGAAGACGCCGCTGACCCGGCTGCGCAACCGAGCCGAGGCGACACTTTCCGGCAAGCACAAGCCCGCCGATTACCGCCAGGCGCTCGAAGGCACCATCGCCGAGTCTGACCAACTGATAAAGACCTTCAATGCCATACTGATGATCTCGCGGCTGGAGGCTGGATATTCGTCGGAGCATACCAATCGGGTCGATCTGGCGGCAGCCGTGCGAGACGTGGTCGAACTCTACGAGCCGGTGGCGGAAGAGGCTGGCGTCTCGCTGGAAGCCAAGGTCAACGGCGCTTTTATCGTCGACGGCAACCGCGAGCTCATCGGCCAGGCGCTGTCCAACATCGTCGACAATGCGATCAAGTATTCGACGGATTCCACGTCCAAACCGGCGGTCCGTGTGACGCTCGCGCGCACGAATGGCGAGATCAGGCTCACCGTCGCCGACAACGGCCAGGGCATCCCGGACGATGCCGATCGTGCCCGGGCGACCGAACGTTTCGTGCGGCTGGAGAAGAGCCGTTCGCAGCCGGGTTCCGGCCTTGGCCTCAGCCTCGCCAAGGCGGTCATGACATTCCACTACGGCCGGCTTGACCTGTTGCCCGGCAATCCGGGACTATCCGTGGTCATGAGTTTCCCCACACGCGAGGATCACTGATGGCGGCCGTTGCCAAGCGCAGCAAGACCGACTGGCTGCCGAGGCCCGAGGTCGCGCTTGTTCCCCTTGACGCAAGCCGGGCGCGGCAGGAACTGGCCGAGATCGCGGCAGCGGCACGCGAGGAAGGCCTGACACAGCTGGCCAAGTTCCTGGCCGGCAAGGGGAGGGGTCAGGATTTCCTGGCCGCCGTCTTCGACCTCTCGCCATTCCTGCGCGATACGGCGCGGCGCCGGCCTCGGATCCTGGACAGTCTTTTCGACCAGCCGGTGGAGGCTCGTCTGAAAGCGATCACCGCTGCGATCGACAAGGCGCCGCTGGCGGAGGCGATCTCGGAATCCGGCCTGATGATGGAGTTGCGCCAATGCAAGGCCGAGGCGCATTTCCTGATCGCGCTCGCCGATCTCGCCGGCGAGGCCGAAACGTCGCTGACGGTGAGGCGGCTGAGCGACCTTGCCGATGCCTGCACCCGCGCGGCGGTCGACTTCCTGCTGCGTGACGCCCATGGCCAGGGCAAGCTCAGGCTGCCGGATCTTGACAACCCGTCGCGGCAGTCGGGCTGGATCCTGCTCGGCATGGGCAAGCTTGGCGCGCACGAGTTGAATTTCTCTTCCGACATCGACCTCGTCGTGTTCTTCGATCCGGAAGTCCCTGCCGTCGTCGATCCCCTTGACGCCACCGAGCTGTTTTCGCGTCTCACGCGCCGGATGGTGCGCATCCTGCAGGACCGCACCGAGCACGGTTATGTCTTCCGAACCGATCTGAGGTTGCGTCCCGATCCCGGTTCGACGCCGCTGGCGATCCCGGTCGAAGCCGCCCTGCGCTACTACGAGGCGCGCGGCCAGAACTGGGAGCGTGCCGCCATGATCAAGGCGCGTCCGGTGGCCGGTGATCTGGCCGCGGGCGCCGCCTTCCTCAAGGAGCTCCAGCCCTATATCTGGCGCAAATACATGGACTACGCCGCGATTGCCGATGTCCATTCCATCAAGCGCCAGATCCACGCCCATAAGGGACACGGCGAGATCGCCGTGAAGGGCCACAACGTCAAGCTCGGCCGCGGCGGCATCCGTGAGATCGAGTTCTTCGTCCAGACACAGCAGCTCATCGCCGGCGGCCGCTTCCCGGAACTGCGCGGCCGCGAGACCGTGCCGATGCTCGGCCAGCTCGCGGCGCGCGGCTGGATCACCACCGAGGCGCGCGACGCGCTTGCCCGCCAGTACTGGTTCCTGCGCCGGGTCGAACACGCCATCCAGATGGTGGCCGACGAGCAGTCGCACACGTTGCCGGAAGACGATGAGGGACTGGAGCGCATTGCCCGGATGCTGGGCTTTGCCGATGCCGCAACCTTTGCCGGCGCGTTTCGCGCCTCGCTGCAACAGGTCGAGCGCCACTATGCGGCGCTGTTTGAAACAGCCCCCGAGCTTTCGGCGGGCATCGGCAATCTGGTCTTCACCGGCGACGTCGACGACCCCGACACATTGCAGACCTTGCACGGTCTCGGCTTTCAGCGGCCGAGCGACATCTGCCGTGTCATTCGTGGCTGGCATTTCGGCCGCTATCGTGTCACCCAGTCGGCGGAGGCGCGCGAGCGGTTGACGGAACTGACGCCGGCCTTGCTCAAGGCGTTCGGCCAGACGCGGCGGGCGGATGAAGCCTTGATCCGTTTCGACGAATTCCTTGCCGGCCTGCCGGCCGGCATCCAGCTGTTCTCCCTGTTGCAGTCGAACCCGGCGCTGCTCAAGCTGATGGCGACGATCATGGGCGCCGCACCCCGGCTGGCCGCGATCATCACGCGCCGGCCCCATGTCTTCGACGGCCTGCTTGATCCAGCCCTTCTCAATGAATTGCCGGATCGTGCCTATCTCTCAGGCCGGCTGTCGGCCTTTATCGAAGGCGACAGGGCCTACGAGGACGTGCTCGACCGTTTGCGCATCTTCGCCTCGGAGCAGAAATTCCTGATCGGCGTGCGCCTGCTCGCCGGCTCGATTGATCCGGCCCGCGCCGGGCGCGCCTTTTCCGACCTGGCCGACCTTACCATCGAGGCCGCGTTGCGGGCGGTGATGGCCGAATTCGCGGGGCGTCACGGCACGATTGCCGGCGGCGTGGTTTCGCTGCTGGGCATGGGCAAGCTTGGCAGCCGCGAATTGACGGCCGGGTCGGATGTCGACCTCATCCTGCTCTACGACCACGACGCGGACGCCGAGGATTCCGACGGGGAAAAGCCGCTGGCGCCTTCGCATTACTACACTCGTATGACACAGCGGCTGATCTCGGCCGTATCGGCGCCGACCGCGGAAGGGGTGCTCTACGAACTCGACCTGCGTTTGCGCCCGTCCGGCAACAAGGGGCCGGTGGCCACCCATATCGACGCCTTCAAGAAGTACCAGCGCCATGAGGCCTGGACCTGGGAGCACATGGCACTGGCACGGGCCCGTGCCATCGCTGGTGATGCCCGGCTCTGCGCCGAAGTCGAGGCGGAAGTCACAGCGGTGCTGGGTCAGCCGCGCGATGCTGCAAAGGTGAAGGCCGAGGCCTCGGACATGCGGGCCATGATCGAGAAGGAAAAGCCGCCGCGCGACCTGTGGGACATCAAGCTTGTTCCCGGAGGACTGATCGATCTCGAATTCATCGCCCAGGTGGCCGTCATTACGCGGCAGGTCGAGACCGGGCCGCGTGTGACTGGGACGGCCGAGACACTGTCCCGCCTGGCGCCTCGCTTTGCCGATTCCGGGGTGAGGCAGGAGCTTTGCGAAGCCTATGGCCTCTATCTGGCGCTGACCCAGATGACGCGGCTGTGCCTCACCGGAGCCTTTGAGCGCGACGATGTTCCGCCGGGGCTTTCGGATCTGCTTCTGGCGGTCACCGACCTGCCGGATTTCGGTGTGCTGGAAGCACATCTCAAGGAGACGTCGCAGAAGGTCAGGCAGGACTTTGACCTTTTGCTTTGTGCCGGGCGACCATAGCTGGCCTGGTTCTCAGGCGGCCACCTTGACCACCGCAGGCGCCTTCTTCACCGGTATCCGCACCGACACGATCGTGCCGACACCTTCGGTCGAACGGATTTTCAGCGCGCCGCCCTGGAGTTCGGCCAGCGAACGCGAGATGGCGAGGCCGAGGCCGGATCCGGCATGGTTCTTGGAGAACTGGTTCTGCACCTGCTCGAAGGGCCGTCCGAGCTTGCCGAGCGCCTCCTTTGGGATGCCGCAGCCATTGTCCTCGATCGTCAGCACCAGCGCGCCCGATGTGTTGCGGGCCCTGACCGATATGTGACCGCCCTGGCCGGTGAATTTCACCGCGTTGGACAGCAGGTTGATGACGATCTGCTTGATCGCCCGGCGATCGGCGAACAACGTCAGCGCGTCGGCGATGCGTGTTTCCACGGTGATCGCCTTTTGTGCGGCCTGCAGCGAGACGACGCGCACCGTCTCGCTGATCAGCGGGCCAAGGTCGATCTGCTCCTGGTCCAGCGAGAACTGGCCGGCCTCGATCTTGGACATGTCGAGAATATCGTTGATGACGCCCAGCAGGTATTTGCCGCTGCTGTTGATGTCGGTGGCATATTCCTCATAGCGCGACGAACCCAGCGGGCCGAACAGTCCTTGTTCCATCAGTTCGGAGAAGCCGATGATGGCGTTCAGCGGTGTGCGCAGTTCGTGCGACATGTTGGCCAGGAACTCGGATTTGGCCCGGTTCGCCGCCTCGGCGCGCTCGGTTTCCTTCATGTATTTGCGGTTGAGGTCGACCAGTTCGCGCGACCGTTCCTCTTCCGCCCGGCGGGCGAGGCTTAAATCATGGATGGTCGCCATCAGCCGGCGCTCGCTGTCGACCAGCTTCTCCTGGTGCAGCTTGATCTGGGTGATGTCCGAGCCGACAGAGACGATGCCGCCATCCCTGGTCTTCAGCTCGTTGACCTGCAGCCAGCGGCCGTCGGACAGCTGCCGCTCGAAAGTGGCGCCGCCTTGCGGACCATTGGTGTTGGCGAGCCGGCGCTCTGAAGCAAAGGCCAGCATCCGCTCTTCCAGCGACACCCGCGTCACACCTGGCATCACGTCGCGATCCGAGAGCCCGTTGTCCTGCTGGTATTTGGAGTTGCACATGATCAGGCGCTGCGCGGAATCCCACAGCACGAAGGACTCATTGATGTTCTCGATCGCGGTCCTGAGGCGAAGATCGGCCGCCTCCGAACGCAGTGCCAGATGGCGCTGCTCGGTGACGTCGACGGCGATGCCGATCAGCTGGATCTCCGGCGCCTCCGGATCCATGACCTGTGCGCGGGCGCGCATCCACACCCATTGGCCGTCGGCATGCCGCATCCGGAACACCTGGTCGATGTGGTCGATTTCGCGCGCGACAATTCTGTTGGCGAGCTCGAACAGGTCTCCGTCCTCGGGATGAATGATCTCGTCGACCTCACCGAAGGACAGCATCGTCTCGCAAGGCTCGTAGCCGAGCATGTCGTACATCGAACGCGACCAGTACATCTTGCCGCGCACCATATCCCAGTCCCACAGGCCGCAGCGGCCGCGCACCAGCGCCATGTCGATGCGCTGATGCGCTTCGAGGTAGATGCGGTCGGCTGCCTGAGCGCGCGCCGCCTGCCCGAAATAGGCATAGAGGATGATGATCAGCACGCCGGCGGTCAGCACGAACAGGGTGACGTTCAGCGAGACTGTCTTGCGCCAGGTATCGAAGACGGCTTCCTGCGGAACCAACGCCGCTGCGGCTCCTTTCCCGTCCTTGGCCACGCTTACCGCCGCGTACCAGTCTTGCCCGCCGATGCTGACCTCCATGACCCCGGCGCGGTCGCCGAACATGAACAGCGGCTGGCCGCCCTCGACGAGGCCGTCGAGCGAGTGGCCCTGCCAGGGCGTCGAGCGCGGCGTTACCGCGGTGATCTTGAAGGCGCCGTCGGTGATGACGAGCACATGGCTGCGGCCCATCGCACCCTGGCGGCTGGTGGTCTCCAGCAGGTCCTGGATGGCGCCTGGCGGCGTATCGGTGACGGTGGCGAGCGAACTGGCCAGTTGGCCGGCCGCCAGTGTGAGGATCGCCTTGGCGTCGCGCTCCACATCGTCGCGTTCGTTCATCAGCGACAGCACGCGCAGCGCCGCGATGACGATCAGGAAGATGACGATGAGGGCCGGTATCGACCGGCGCAGCAACGGTTCGGCAGCCAGAAGCCGCTTGTAGGCTGGTTCGGCGATGAGCCGCGTATTCCCGGCAAGGCCATCGCTTCTCGTCTCGCGACGCGCAAAAGCCATCCCTCCGGGCGCGCCCCACGCGTCCGTCTTCGCCATAAATGGCACTCCCCGATTTCAGTATGCCCGACTCTACAGGCTTGACGATCCGGCAACGCCGCACTTCCGAATCGCCATTAAAGAATCAAAGGTGATTCGCCTTGTCCAGTGCTCCGGCGAAAAAAGATTAAAAATCGACTAAAATAAAGCCGAAGCGGCTCGACCTAGGCTTCCTTGACAAAATGTAGTTTATAAACTACATCACCGTATGATCGATCTGAAGGAGACCGAAACGTTTCGAAAATGGTGGACGCGACTAAAGGATGAGCGCGCTCGTGGCGCGATCTTTGCCCGGCTTGACCGTCTTGCGTATGGCCATCCGGGAGACGTTGAGCCCGTGGGAGAGGGGATAAGTGAGTTGCGTATCCACCATGGTCCCGGCTACCGCGTCTATTTCCAGAAGCGGGGCAACACGTTCATCGTCCTTCTGTGCGGCGGCGACAAAGGCAGAAAAAGGACGTCAAGACGGCGAAACGTCTGGCACAAGAATGGAGCGAATGAGATGACTGAAAAACTGACAAGTTTTGATCCGGCTGAAGGCCTGACCTCCGATGAAGCGATTGCGGCATTCATGGCGGAGGCGTTTGCTTCCGAAGATTCCGGCTATATCGCGCATGCTCTGGGTGTCGTTGCCCGCGCCAAGGGCATGGCCCAAATAGCAAGCCAGACAGGGCTTTCGCGTGAACAGCTTTATCGTTCGTTCAGTGAGAACGGCAATCCGACCCTGAAAACGACAATCGCTGTGATGAAGGCCCTTGGAATCGAGTTGACCGCTAAGGCACAGCCTCATCAGTCGGTTTGACAGACTCTGGGCACGGAAGCCTTTCGATAGGAAGCAGAGCCCTCATCTAAGCCAGTGTACGCTCGACAATGTCCCTTAAGTCCGCCGACAGGTTTTCGGCATTGGCGATCGAAAGCAGCGCTTCCCGGGCCTTGGCCTGGCGGCCCGGCTCGAGCGAACGCCATGACCTGAGCGCCGTTGCCAGCCTTGCCGCCACTTGGGGGTTCCGCTTTTCGACCTCGAGCACCGTCTGCGCGAAAAACCGGTAGCCTTCGCCGTCGGGGCGATGGAAGCCGGTCTGGTTAGCGCTGGAGAATGTGCCGATCAGCGAGCGCACCCGGTTCGGGTTGCCCATCGAGAAGGCTGGATGAGCGGTTAGCGCCCGGACCGTGTCCACCGCCTGCGGCCCCGGCACGCTGGCCTGGATCTGGAACCATTTGTCCATGATCAGCGGGTCGGACGCATACTTCGTTTCGAATGCCGCCAGCGCCTTTTTTGCCTCCGGCGAACCGTGGTGTCGATGCGCAAGCACGCCAAGGGCTGCCGCGCGGTCGGTCATGTTGGTCGCCGACTGGAAATGCCCGGCGGCCAATGCCGCGCCGCCAGGCAGCAGCGAGAGATAATCCAGCAAAGTGTTGCGCAGGGCGCGTCGTCCAGCGCTCGCCGCGTCGGGGCTGAACGCGGTCCTGTCGGCAAGACTGTCGTAGAGGCCGGAAAATACCGCGCCATTGGCGGTGCCGATGGCGAGCGCAAGGGCTTGCCGGGCCGTGTGGATGGCGTCGGGATCAATGTTCCTGCCGATGTCGCGGGCGATGTCGGCATCGCCGGGCAGCGCCAGTGCCAGCGCCCGGTAGGCCGGCTCCAGCGTCTCGTCGCCGGCAATGCTGCCGGCGAGTTCGGTCAGCCGTTTCGCGAAGACCGGCTGCTTGCCGCCGAGGATCTCGCGGAAGGCTGAAATCAGCGCGTCGGTGAGCAGCGTATTGAAGGCCTGCCAGCGCGAGAAGGCGTCGCTGTCATGGCGGGCAAGGAAGAACTGGTCGTCGGCCTTCTGCTCGACCGACAGCGTCACCGGTGCCGAGAAGCCGCGATTGAGCGACACCGCCGGGCGTTCCGCCACGCCAGAGAAACGCACCATGTGTCGGCGCTTGCGGACATGGATGACGCCGTCGTCGACGCTGGCGCCCTCGACGCCGCTGTACGACACCGGTTTGCCGCCGGCTCCGATCAGCCCGAAGGCGAGCGGGATGTGCATCAGCCGCTTGCGACTTTCGGAGGGTGTCGGCGGCACCGACTGTTCGATCTCGAGCGTGAATTCCTGCAAAGCCGGATTGTGCGTCGAACTGACCGTCAGATTGGGCGTGCCGGCCTGATGATACCAGAGCGCGAACTGCGAAAGGTCGCGGCCGGACGCATCCTCGAACACTTTGATGAAATCCTCGATCGTCGCCGCTTCACCGTCATGCCGCTCGAAATAGAGGTCCATGCCGGCACGAAAGGCATCCGGGCCGAGAATGGTGCGGATCATGCGCACCACTTCGGAGCCCTTCTCGTAGACCGTCGCCGTGTAGAAATTGTTGATCTCGCGGTAACGGCGCGGTCGCACCGGATGCGCCAGCGGACCCTGGTCCTCGGGGAACTGGTGCGCGCGCAGCGTGCGCACCTCGGCGATGCGCTTGACCGCGCGCGAGCGCTGGTCGGCGGAGAATTCGTGATCGCGGAAGACCGTCAACCCTTCCTTCAGGCAAAGCTGGAACCAGTCGCGGCAAGTGATTCTGTTGCCTGTCCAATTGTGGAAATATTCATGCGCGATGATCGCCTCGATATTGGCGAAATCGGCATCCGTCGCGGTCTCCTGGTCGGCCAGCACGTATTTGTCGTTGAAGATGTTGAGGCCCTTGTTCTCCATCGCGCCCATGTTGAAGTCGGACACGGCGACGATGTTGAAGACGTCGAGGTCGTATTCCCGGCCGAACGCCTCCTCGTCCCATTGCATCGATCGCTTCAGCGCATCCATGGCGTAGCCGGCGAGCTTCTCCTTGCCGGGCTCGACATAGATGCCGAGCTCGACCGTGCGGCCCGACATCGTGACGAAACTGTCGGCGACCTGGCCGAGATTGCCGGCCACCAGCGCGAACAGATAGGACGGCTTGGGGAAGGGATCGTGCCAGACGGCATAGTGCCGGCCATCGCCGAGGTCGCCCTTTTCGACCGGATTTCCGTTGGACAGAAGCAGCGGCGCCTCGGCGCGCAAGGCCTCGATCCGCACCGTGTAGACGGACAGGATATCGGGGCGATCGAGGAAATAGCTGATGCGGCGGAAGCCCTCGGCCTCGCACTGCGTGCAATAGACATTGCTCGAGCGATAGAGACCCATCAAGGCTTCATTGTTCGCCGGTGCCAGCTCGGTTTCGACGCGCAACTGGAAACGGCGCGCTGCCGGCGGCTTGAGAATGGTGAGTTGGTCAGGGCTGGCCAGCAGGTCGGCGGGTTTCACTTTCTTGCCGTCGATCTCGATGCGCTTGAGCACCAGCCCATCGCCATCGAGCACCAGCGGAGCCGACACCGAAACGCCGTCGCGACGCTCGATCGTCACTGTTGCGGTGACGATCGTTGCCTGTGGCGAGAGACGGAATTCAAGGTTCGTTTCCGGAATGAGGTAGTCGCTGGGGCGATAGTCTTCGAGTTTGAAGACCTGGCCTGTGTCGGTGCGCATTCCGGGTTTTTTCCTGTCGATTGCGTTGGAGGCGGATTGTTCCCGCTGATCCAAGAAATTTGAAGTCCGCGCTCTTTACACGAAACAGCCCCTCGACAAAACTGCGACAGGGCCTATTTCAGGCCTTCCTTTCCAGCATCGCGAGGCACTCATGACCATCGTCACACCGAAGTTCGGGATGGGCGCTTCCGTGTTGCGGCGCGAGGATGCCGCTTTCATCCAGGGGCGGGGCCGCTATACCGATGACATCCAGCCGGCCGGCGTGCTGCACGGCTATGTCCTGCGCTCGCCGGTGGCCAAGGCCAGCTTCACCGTCGGCTCGACCGATGCAGCCAAGGCGGCTCCAGGCGTCCATCTGGTGCTGACGGCCAAGGATATTGCCCATCTCGGCGATCTCAAATCCGGCGTCATGCAGGAACAGCCCGACGGCACCAAGGCGCCGACCCGCGACATTCCGGTCCTGTGCCGTGATCGCGTCAATTATGTCGGCGATGCCGTTGCCTTTGTTGTCGCCGATAGCCGTGCCCTGGCGCAGGATGCCGCCGAACTGATCGATGTCGATTATGACAGCGAGGATGCTGCGTCCGGCACGGCGACCGCGCTTGCCGAAGGCACGCCGCTGGTGTGGCCCGAGCTCGGCTCCAACCGCGCCTTCACCTACCACATGGGCGACAAGGCCAAGACGGCGGCGGCTTTCGCCAGGGCGGCTCATGTCACCCGCATCGAGTTCGTCAACAACCGGCTGGTCTGCAATTACATGGAGCCGCGCTCCGCGATCGGCGAATGGAACGCCGGCGAGAACCGTTTCGTGCTGACCACCGGGTCGCAAGGCGTGCATTCCATGCAGTACATCCTGGCCAGCGTGTTCAAGATCAAGAAGAACCAGCTGCGTGTCATCACGCCGGATGTCGGCGGCGGTTTCGGGCCGAAGAGCTTCGTCTATCGCGAATATCCGCTGGTGCTGGAGGCAGCGAAGCGGCTTGGCCGTCCGGTGAAATGGGCCGGCGACCGCACGGAACATTTTTTGACCGACGCGCAAGGCCGCGACAACGCCGTGACGGCCGAGATGGCCCTCGACAAGGATGGCCGCTTCCTCGGCATGCGGGTCGATCTGCTGGCCAATATGGGCGCCTATGTCTCGCAATACGGCCCGTTCATTCCCTATATCGGCGTCACCATGTCGACCGGCGTCTATGACATCAGGGCGCTCGATGTCACGGTGACCGGCCTTTACACCAACACCTGTCCCGTCGATGCCTATCGTGGCGCCGGCCGGCCGGAGGCAGCCTTCCTGCTGGAAAAGCTGGTCGATGCCTGTGCCCATGATCTCGGCCTGCCCGTCGAAGAGATCCGCCGCCGCAATTTCATTCGGCCGGAGCAGTTTCCCTATCGCACGCAGACCGGCCGCCTCTACGACAATGGCGAATTCGAGGGCCATATGGAGCGTGCCATCGAACGGTCTGAGTGGAAGGCGTTTCCGCAGCGGCTCGAACAGTCGAAAGCCGGCGGCAAGATCCGCGGCATCGGCATGGCGACTTACATCGAGGCCTGCGCCTTCCCGGGCTCCGAGCCGGCATTCGTCGAACTCAATGGCGACGGCACGGTGACGCTCAAGATCGGCACCCAGACCAACGGACAGGGTCATGCCACCGCCTATGCGCAGTTCCTGTCGGAAAAGCTCAATCTCGACATCGACAAGATCCATGTCCGCCAGGGCGATACCGACGAATTGAAGGCCGGCGGCGGCACCGGCGGCTCGCGCTCGATTCCGCTCGGGGGTGTATCCGCTTCCCGTGCGGGCGAGGATCTGGCCAACAAGATCAAGCGCATCGCCGCCGACGAGCTGGAGGCTTCCGCCGGTGACATCGAGCTGTCCGATGGTGTTGCCCGCATCGTCGGCACCGACCGCACGATCGATTTTTCCACCATTGCCAAGGCCGCGAAAAACCCCGATGACCTCAAGGGGTTCGGCGAGTTCGTCCAGGACGAATGCACCTATCCGAACGGCACCCACATCTGCGAGGTCGAGATCGATCCCGACACCGGCTCGACCGAGATTGTCCGCTACACCATCGTCGACGATTTCGGCGTCACGGTGAACCCGATCCTGCTCGCCGGCCAGGTTCATGGCGGCGTCGTGCAAGGCGTCGGCCAGGCGCTGACCGAAAACACCGTCCATGGCGAGGATGGGCAATTGCTGACGGCGAGCTTCATGGACTACGCCATGCCGCGCGCCGACAATTTCCCGTTCTTCCATTTCGAAACCCGCAATGTGCCGTCGACCACCAATGCGCTGGGCATCAAGGGCGCGGGCGAGGCTGGCACGATCGGCTCGACACCGGCGGCGCTCAACGCGGTCACCGATGCGCTCTGGCGCGCCTATTGCGTCAGGCATATCGAGATGCCGGCTACACCAGCGCGCATCTGGGCGACCATCCAGGAAGCGGCGCCAAGGTGACATCAAGGGCGGGGGCAGCACCAGAAACGGCGGGCGGTCACGACACGATGAGGGGCATTGCCCTGAAGATCGTGTCCGTCGCGGTTTTCGTCGGAATGCAAACCTGCATCAAGGCGGCCGGCGAGGTGCCGGCCGGGCAGATCGTCTTCTTCCGCTCGTTTTTTGCCATCTTCCCGATCATTGCCTTTCTGGCATTTAAGGGACAGTTGCCGACGGCATTCGTCACCAAACGTCCCTTCAACCACGTCGCGCGCGGTATTGTCGGCGTCGGCGCCATGGGGCTTGGCTTCTTCGCGCTCACCAGGCTGCCGCTGCCGGAGGCAATCACCCTGAACTATGCACAGCCGCTGTTGGTCGTGGTGTTCTCCTCCGTTTTCCTTGGCGAGACGATCCGAGTCTACCGCTGGAGCGCGGTGGCAGTCGGTCTGGTCGGCGTGCTCATTATTTCCTGGCCGGAACTCACTCTGCTCAATTCGGATGAAGCGCTCGACGATCAGGAGGTCCTCGGCGTCTTGGCGGCGCTGGTGGCGGCGGCGATCTCGGCCGTCGCCATGCTGCTTGTGCGCAACCTCGTGCAGACGGAGAGGACGGCGACCATCGTGTTATGGTTCTCGTCGACAGCGAGTGTGCTCTCGCTGCTGACGCTGCCTTTCGGCTGGCAATCGCTGACGCCGGTGCAAGCCGCGCTGCTCATTATGGCCGGCTTTTGCGGTGGCCTCGGCCAGATCCTGATGACCTCGGCCTATCGCCATGCAGAAGCCTCGGTGGTGGCGCCGTTCGAATACACCTCGATGATCCTCGGCGTGGTCGTCGGCTACTTTGTCTTCGGCGACGTGACGTCGCTGAGCACGCTGGTCGGCGGTGTGATCGTGGTAGCCGCCGGCATCTTCATCATCTGGCGCGAGCGCCAACTCGGGCTGGAGCGCACCCGCACCCGCAAGGCGGCGCTGCCACAGGGGTAGTCAGGACCGTTCGGCTCGTTCCCTCGCCAGCCGCACCAGCACCGTCCGTGTCTGCTCATCCGCCGGGAAGAACGATTCGATCGCCAGTTCAGAGAGCGTTACGTCGAGCGGCGTGCCGAACACGGTGATGGTGCTGATGAACGACAGAACCTGGTCGCCATGCGCAAGCCTGAGCGGATGCACGATCGCATTCGGCTCGACAGGCGCCGGCCGGCTGCCCTTCAAGCCGGATGGGTAGCCGCGCAGCTCGCGCTCCAGATCGATCAGCACGGGGTCGCCGGTGGCGTCATTCTGGTGCTTGAGGCGCTCGAGCAAATGCGTGCGCCATTCCTGGAGGTTGACGATGCGCGGCGCGATGCCGCCCGGGTGCAGGCTGAGGCGAAGCACATTGACCGGCGCCGCCAGCAAGGAAGCCTCGCTGACATCGGCGAGGAACGGACTAATCGCCGCGTTCGCCGAAACCAGGTTCCAGTGCCGGTCGACGGCCAGCGCCGGGAACGGCTCATGCCCCTTGAGCACGGTCTCGACGGTGGCAAGCGCCGGCGCCAGCGTGGCATCGGTGAGCGGCCTTTCGCCGAAGCTCGGCGCAAAGCCCGCGGCCAGCAGCAGCTGGTTGCGCTGCCTGAGCGGGATCGAAAGCTGCTCGGCCAGATGCAGCACCATGTCGCGCGAGGGCGCGGCACGCCCGCTTTCGACGAAGGAGAGATGGCGCTGCGAGATCTCGGCTTCCATGGCGAGGTCGAGCTGGCTCATGCGGCGGCGCGTGCGCCATTCGCGGATCAGGCTGCCGGCGGAGGTTTGGGCTGTCGTCATGGGAGCATGACTAGGTCAGTGGGAGAGGGGGTTCAATTACTTTGGAGGTTATCGGTACAGTATCTATTCCGAGATTGGCGAAAGCGGAGATGACGGCCAATCTCCCCCCGTGTGGGGGAGATGCCTGGCAAGGCAGAGGGGGGCGCTGTCCCGCCGACATGTCAGCAGCCCGCGACTGCTCTGTCAGGCGAGAAGGGAGATCATAAAGGCTGGCGATCCTTCGCGCCCCCCTCTGTCCTGCCGGACATCTCCCCCACGAGGGGGGAGATCGGCTATTCACTCTAGCGCCTTCAGTTTCGCCTTGACCTCGAGGAAATCTCGCCACGCCAGTTTCTTGTGCGCCGGCGTCCGCAAGAGATAGGCCGGGTGCAGCGTCGGCATCGCTGGAATGGCGGTGCCCGACGCCGTCGTGTGCACGCGCCAGTTGCCGCGCAGGCGCAGAATACCCTCAGTCGTGTTGAGCAGCGTCTTGGCGGAAGGCCCGCCGAGATTGACCAGCACCTTGGGATTGACCAGTTCGATCTGCCGCTCGATGAACGGCCGGCAGATCTCGGTCTCGTGCGGCGTTGGCGTGCGGTTTCCCGGCGGCCGCCATGGAATGACGTTGGCGATGTAGACCGAAGAACGGTCGAGACCGATCGCGCCCAGCATGCGGTCGAGCAGCCGGCCGGAGCGGCCGACGAAGGGCAGGCCCTCTATGTCCTCGTCGCGGCCGGGCGCCTCGCCGACCAGCATGACCGCGGCTTGCGGGTTGCCGTCGGCGAAGACGAGGCTCTTGGCGGTGGCCTTGAGATTGCAGCCGTCGAAGGCAGCCATGTGCTGGCGAAGCTCTTCGAGTGTGGAGGCGCTTGTCGCCATTTGCCGGGCGAGGGCGGCCTGCGCCTCGTCGGGGACGGCGGCGGTGGCGGACACGGTGCGCACCGGCGCATCCGGCACCCTGCTTGCATCCAACCCGGGCGATGCTGCTGGCCGCTCCGGCGCGTTGTCTTCGCGAGGCGACGGCAAGGGCGCCGGCGCGCGCTCGACAGGCCTCGGCGCCGCCTCGGCGAAGCGGTTCACCGGAGCGTCTTCCAGCGCCTCATCGACGCCGGCGCTGGCATAAAAAGCCAGGATGTCGGCGATTTCGGTCGGGCTGTTGGGGGCGGCAGTCATGGCGCGCACATTCGTCCGCATGGCCGAAATTTGCAAGGCCGGCGGCTTGCCCTATCCCGTCGGTATTCGCGGATCCTGCACCAGGTAGAAGGTCCATCGCGGCGTGTAGTCGGTCACCAGGAATTCGAAACTGGCGGTCTTCAGCGGGTCGACCTTGCCGTTCTTGAACAGCAGTCGGTCATAGGGTTCGAAGTCGCGGTCGAAATCGGCGAAATTGCTCGACCAGATATTGTCGGGTGTCTTGTTGCGTTGGTCGAAGGAAAGCCCGTCGCCGAACACGCTCGGCTGGTCCAGCGTCTCCTGAAGCTCGAACTGGAATTCGATCCAGGCCTGGCCGCTGTTGTTGAGCACGTCAATGCGCATATACATGATGCCATTGGCGAACTCGCCCGCCTTGCCGAATGTCTGGATCGGCTTCGTGGTGCGAATGGTCAATGTCACCGGTGTCGCCGAATTCAGCTCTTCGGTGATGACCAGCGGATCGTCCTTGGTTCCGATGCCGGAAGCCCCGGTGATGCGGAAGCCGCCAAGTTCGTCGGAGAAGGAGTAGGCGCCTGTCGCCCAGACCTTCACCTCGTCCGCGGCGGCATGACCAGGTGCCAACATCAAAAGTGCCAGAAGAACCGCCCGGCAGGCCCGGCGGGGCGGGAAAAGAAAGCGCGTTGAAGAAAAGCCGACTGGGCCAGGAATGCGCATGCCGGGAAGTATGGCCGATAAGCAAGCCGTCGAACAAACAAAAAAACGCGGGGCGCGGCGGATCTCATCGGACAGCAACGGCGGCCGGGCCGCAAGATGCGCGACTTTTTGGCCAAATCCGCCCAAATCCGCCCAAATCCGCATTGTCACGTATGCGCCGGTTTCCTGTCGTCAATTGATGCGCTATGCAGCGCAAGAGCCAGCAAGATAGGCAACTGCGGCAAGCCAGTGCGGAGGGGTTGATGAGCGATATCGAACGTGAAAGCATGGAATTCGACGTGGTTATCGTCGGTGCCGGACCGGCCGGCCTTGCCGCGGCCATCCGCCTCAAGCAGGTCAATCCCGAGCTTTCCGTCGTCGTGCTGGAAAAGGGCGGCGAGGTCGGCGCCCATATCCTTTCGGGCGCCGTGGTCGATCCGATCGGCATCGACCGGCTGCTGCCGGGCTGGCGCGAGGAGGACGGCCATCCTTTCAAGACGCCGGTCACGGCGGACCATTTCCTGGTGCTCGGGCCTGCCGGCTCCTTCCGTCTGCCCAACATCCTGATGCCGCCGCTGATGAACAATCACGGCAACTACATCGTCTCGCTCGGCAATGTCTGCCGCTGGCTGGCCGGCAAGGCCGAGGCGCTTGGCGTCGAGATCTATCCGGGCTTTGCCGCCACCGGCCTCATCTACAATGACGAAGGCGCCGTCACCGGCGTCGTCACCGGCGACATGGGCGTCGAGAAAGACGGCACGCACGGTCCGGGCTTTGCGCCGGGCATGGCGCTGATGGGCAAATATGTGCTGATCGGCGAGGGCGCGCGCGGCTCGCTCGCCAAGCAGCTGATCGCCAGATACAAGCTTTCCGACGGCCGTGAGCCCGGCAAGTATGGCATCGGCCTCAAGGAACTCTGGCAGGTCAAACCGGAGAACCACCGGCCGGGTCTCGTCCAGCATTCCTTCGGCTGGCCCCTCGACATGAAGACCGGCGGCGGCTCGTTCCTCTATCATCTGGAGGACAACCAGGTGGCGGTCGGCTTCGTTCTCCACCTCAACTACAAGAACCCCTATCTGTCGCCCTTCGACGAATTCCAGCGCTTCAAGACCCATCCGGCGATCGCGGCTACGTTCGAAGGCGGCAAGCGGCTGGGCTATGGCGCGCGCGCCATCACCGAGGGCGGCTGGCAGTCGGTGCCGAAACTGTCCTTCCCCGGCGGTGCGCTGATGGGCTGCGCCGCGGGCTTCGTCAACGTGCCGCGCATCAAGGGCTCCCACAATGCGGTGCTCTCCGGAATGCTGGCGGCCGAGCATGTCAGTGAAGCAATTGCCGCTGGCCGCGCCAATGACGAGCTCGCCTCCTACGAGGAAGCCTGGCGCGCGACCGACATCGGCAAGGATTTGAAGAAGGTGCGTAACGTCAAGCCGCTCTGGTCGCGCTTCGGCACCATCGTCGGCGTCGGCCTCGGCGGCCTCGATATGTGGCTGAACACGCTGTTCGGTATCTCGCCCTTCGGCACGCTGAAGCATGGCAAGGCCGACTATGCGACGCTAGAGCCTGCCGCCCAGCACAAGAAGATCACCTATCCGAAGCCCGATGGCGTGCTGACCTTCGACCGCCTGTCCTCCGTGTTCCTGTCCAACACAAATCACGAGGAAAACGAACCGGTCCACCTGCTGGTCGGCGACATGGACCTGCAGAAGCGTTCCGAACACGATGTCTTTGCCGGACCCTCGACACGCTACTGTCCGGCGGGCGTCTACGAATGGGTCGACAAGGATGGTAATGCCGCGGCCGACCCATCGGCGAAGGATGTGCGCTTCGTCATCAACGCGCAGAACTGCGTCCACTGCAAGACCTGCGATATCAAGGACCCGAACCAGAACATCAACTGGGTACCGCCCCAGGGCGGCGAAGGCCCTGTCTATCAGGGTATGTGACCTCGCGCCGCCAAAGCGCTTGGAGCGGCGGCAGCAAAAAACGTGGGTCAGGGCTGGCCGCAAGGGTGTCCAGGCCAGCAGGGACGTTGAAACGGCCACCGGTCTATGGTTCTTTCTCCAGGGATAAGGAGAAAGGCCGATGCGCCGGATCGTTCTGACATGCCTCATTGCTATCGGGACGCTATGCGCTCCAGAAGCCTTTGCCGGCACAAGGGCAGTTATCCAGACGCGGACCTACGACGTTACCGGAAGCTCGGGCGCGGCTTTCATCGATGCGATGGACAGCAAAGGCCCCAGGCACGGTTTCATGACGCATGCCATCGCCACGACTGCCTATACCGTCGACTGGGATCTTGGCGGAGGTCAGGAGAACGGCTTCTGCCGGCTGCGGCGGGTCAACGGCACGCTTAATCTGTTCTACACCTTCCCTCGCATTGCCTCGCCCATGACGCCGGCGCTGAAGCGGCGCTGGAGCCGATTTTTCGCCGGCGTTCGGGGCCATGAGGAAACGCATGGGCGCATCGCCAGGCAGATGATGCGCACCACCGAAAAGTCGATCACCGGCCTGCAGGCCGCCAACGACCCGTCCTGCTACCAGACGCGCCGCGAGGCCCGGCGTCGCATCCAAGCCGTCTATGCCGAATATGAGGCCAGGCAAAACGCCTTCGATCGGCGCGAACATAGCCGCGGCGGCCACGTCGAGCACCTGATCGCAGCCTTGATCCGAAACCCATGAGCGAGCGAGTGCTTCGCTCGTTTGATGCGTCAGCCTTGCGGCTTGGCTGGCAAGGCGCTCGCCGCGAGCGCAGTGGCGTGCCCATCCTCAGGCTGCTTCTCATCGGAGCGAACCGAGAACTCGACCAGCACCGGCAGATGGTCTGAACCGGTGTCTTCCAGCCGGGTCGCGGAATGAACGGTTACCCCGCCCTTGCTGAACACCTGGTCGATCGGCAGTCCAGCAAAGCGCCGCAGCACATCCGGCAGCTTGATGTAGAGCCACGTCGGTCCCGCTGACGGCATGACGGTCAGGCCGCCGAGGGAGGCGACCCGCCGCACCGCCGCACTCCACGGCACGGCGTTGCAATCGCCGGCCATGATGGCGGTTTCGCCGAGCGAGGAAATCGAATTCGAGAGTTCGCCGATCTGCCAGTTCTGCTCGCGCGGCCATGGCCAACTGAGATGGATGGCAGCGACGTTGACGGCGGTGCCGCCGAAATCGACCGCCGCGATCGCCATCGCACCTCGCGGCTCGCAATGCGGCGCGCTGTCGGCGGCAAAGGGCCGCCGCGACAGCAGCGCTACGCCGAACACGCCGTTAGGGTACGGGCAGAGGATCCGGTATGGGTAGGCGCTGGTGATGTAACCGAGCTCGGTTTCCCACATCGCCGACACCTCGTCGAGGGTGATCACGTCGGGGTTGGTCCGGCCAATCAGCGAAAGAACCTTTTTCGGCGTCGGATTGTCGTAGCGCAAATTCATCTGCAGCAGGTTGTAGACGATCTGGTCGGCGGGCTTGGCGACCGCTTGCACGGGCCATAGGCGCGGCAGCGTACTCATCGTCGTGGCGACGCTGGCGATCGCAAAGAGCAGCGCCACGGCCGCTTGCAGCCGAAACGAGCCGGCAAGCAGCGGCAACGCCAGAAGCGCGATCAGCAGGCACAGGTGAAGGCGAAAATGCGAGAAGGAATCGAAGGCCGGATGCAACGTGCCGAGGAATCCGGCCAACAAGGCGAGCGACAATGCCGTCATCGCCAGGAATGCCACCCCAGCTATCATATTCGAGCGCGCGCCGCCTGTTGTCATTGAGGCCGTGTCTGTCGAGTGTCGCCTGACGATCCGTTCGATCTGCTTATCGATCAAATTGCGGCCTGAGCAAGACGACGAATTGCCTCGCCGGGACTTCGAGACCGCCTACTGGAACGCGGTCTCCGAAAAACTTCTGAGCTTGCGCGAATGCAGCCGCTCCATCGGCATTTCCGCCAGCTTTTCCATTGCCCTGATGCCGATGGTCAGGTGCTGCGCCACCTGGCGCTTGTAGAACTCGGTCGCCATGCCGGGCAGCTTCAACTCGCCGTGCAGCGGCTTGTCGGAAACGCATAGCAGCGTGCCGTACGGCACGCGGAAGCGGAAACCATTGGCCGCGATCGTCGCCGATTCCATGTCGAGCGCGATGGCGCGCGATTGCGACAGGCGCTGCACCGGTCCGCGCTGGTCGCGCAGTTCCCAGTTGCGGTTGTCGATGGTGGCGACCGTGCCGGTGCGCATAATGCGCTTCAGATCGTAGCCCGACAGGCCCGTGACTTCGGCAACCGCTTCCTGCAGTGCGACCTGGATCTCGGCCAGCGGCGGGATCGGCACCCAGACCGGAAGATCGTCGTCGAGGACGTGGTCCTCGCGCACATAGGCGTGCGCCAGTACATAGTCGCCCAGCGCCTGCGTGTTGCGCAGACCGGCGCAGTGGCCAAGCATCACCCAGGCATGCGGCCTCAGCACCGCGATATGGTCGGTGATCGTCTTGGCGTTGGAAGGCCCAACCCCGATATTGACCATGGTGATGCCGCCATGGTTCGGTTTCTTCAGGTGGTAGGCCGGCATTTGCGGCAGGCGGGCGGGCGGGGTGCCCTCGCTTGCCGTACTGGCGCCGGCGCGGGTCACGACATTGCCCGGCTCGACGAATTCCACATAACCACCACCGCCATTCTCCATTAGGCCACGCGCACGGGCGACGAACTCGTCGATGTAGAACTGGTAGTTGGTGAACAGCACGAAGTTCTGGAAATGCTGCGGGCTGGTGGCCGTATAATGGGTCATACGGTGCAGCGAATAGTCGATGCGTTGCGCCGTGAACGGTGCCAGCGGCCGCGGTTCGCCGAAGGCGACCTCGAACGTGCCGTTGGCGATCTGGTCGTCGGTACCGTCCAGGTCCGGAACGTCGAACAGGTCGCGGATCGGCCGCTTGATGCGTTCGGCGGCGGCGCCGTCGACATAGGTGCCCTCCAGGAAGGCGAAATGCAGCGGGATCGGCGTGGTCGATTCCGAGACCGTCACCGACACGCCATGGTTACGCATGATCAGGCGAAGCTGCTCGATGAGGTAATTCTCGAACAGTTGCGGCTGGGTAATCGTCGTGGCGAAATGGCCAGGTGTCGGCATATGGCCGTAGGCCTGCCGCGAATCGACCTGGGTAAACGAATTCGTGGTCACGCCGATCTCGGGATAGAAGGCCCGGTAGCGCTTGCTGCCGTCGGCGCCGGCGGCCAGAGCCGTGAAGGAGTCGCGCAGGAACTTGGTGTTGCGGTCGTAAAGCGCCTGCAGCGTCGCGACGGCCTTCTCGGCCCGGTCAAAGCTTTGCCGGCCAAAAGGCTCCGGCATGACGACTGATTCTATGGCCTGGGGGTAGATTCGCTTTTCCATAGCTCAATATAGAGACTTGGATAGGCGGTTGGGAGGGGTGTCGCTGTCGAAGGCGCCCAAAGCGCCGTTTTTTCTTCACCCACGCTGCAGGCTGACCAGCAGCACGAAGCCGACACCTGACTTTCTCAGCGCCGGAGCCTCGATGGTCGAGCCGGCATCGGCGCGCATCATCGGCACGGCCAGGACCGGGGCGGCCAGGAGCACCAGGATAAGCGCCGCCCGCGGCAGAAGCCGGAGGGTTTTGAGGGCGTTGGCGGCGATGCGGTTCATGATGTCTGTGCTTTTCTTTTCGAGGTTTTCTGGTTTCAGTGGCGAAGGTTGGTCGGGCAGGCGAGACCGCAAAGTCTGGTGGCTTCGTCCCAGGAGCGGGCCGGACGGCCTGCTTCGGCGACGAGAATGGCGAAGAACATTCCAAACAGGCTCATCAGCAGGCAGACGATGGTGAAGCGGCGAGCAAGCATCGGTGGTGTCTCCTTCAACACGCCGGAGAATGCCCTGACGCCTGTGAACCGGCTCTGAGACCGGCGTTCATCTGCGGTTCAAATTGATTGACGGGATCTGACTGGGCTGAGGACGGCCAACAGCGGCAAGGCATCGAGCGCCGAAGCCCGGCGTCTCGATGAAACGAAAACGGGGCCCGTCAAAGCCCCGTGGTCATGTCGCAAGGCTGCAGCCGATCAGAGCTTATGCCAGGTCTGGCTCTTGCAGATCAGTCCGCCGAGCACGCAGCCGCTCATCTTGAGCGAGGTGCCCGACAATGTCGCCTTGCCAGAATAGGTCTTGTCGTTCGCCGGATCGGTGATGTTGCCGGTGTACTTGTTGTCGCCGGCCGCCTTGAGGGAGCCAATGGTCTTGCCGGCGTATTTGCCGGATTTGAGCGTGATGGAGAACGAGCCGCCGCCTCCAATGGCCGCGGTGTCGCCGGCCTGCGTCTTCCAGTTGCCCTCGATCGGATCGGCCCACGCCGCGCCCGCCATGATCAATGTGGCTGCAAGGGCCAGGCTCACTTTTCGAAACATGTTCTTCCTCCCTTAGGATAGCCGGCCGGATGCTCCGCCTCGCCGGTCTGCCGCTTACGCAAACGTAAGCTAATCCAGCTCCCATCAAAACAAAAGCGGTGCCGTTGCGGAAGCGTTTCGGATTTTAAAGGCGTCTGAATGTGCTTCCTCGGTGAGGAAATGAAACGATCACGGAATTGGCTTTGTCCGCCGTGGTTAGCGGAGTGTTGATTCCCACTCTCAAAATTTTCGTCAAATTTGCGAAAACCAGCCGAATTGCTGGCTTCGTATCCTTAACGAATTTTCGTGTTTACCTCTTGTTTTAGCTTTGTTTTCCTCAAATTAAGCACGCCATTTAACGACGGATTCAAGCCTGCGCGGCATTCTCGAAAGCATCGAAAGAGCGGCCCGGACGAGACAAACGGAGGCAGCTCTCAGGAGCCAGACAGGGGACTAAAATGGCACGTTTTGAAATGCTTGAAGCAGGTTTCGGCGCAACTGCCCAGGCCGACATTCTTTTCGAACTGGGCATGATGTATGCGACCGGTCGCGATTGCGAGACCGACGTCGTCGCCGCCCACAAATGGTTCAACATCGCCGCCATCAAGGGCTCGGCCCGCGCCGCGGAATTGCGCTCGGAACTGTCGGCGGCGATGTCGAAGGTCGAGATCGCCAAGGCGCTGCGCGAAGCTCGCGAATGGATGACCATGCACTGAGTTCCACCAGACGGGACGCCCCGGCCAAGACCGCGAAGACGGTCGGGCCACAAACAGGGACAAGGCTGCGCAGACAGCCAGGCAACAGGCCATCAACCACAAGAATGCGGCAGGCCGGGCAGGTCCAAGCCGTGCGAACGACCATGATCCCGAAATAAGGAATCCGGTTTTCGGACCAAGATCATGGCTTGGAAAGACAGGGAAGGCGCGTTGGGCTCGGGGTGCGGGGGCACTTGCGGAACAGCTCGACGAGCGAAAAGCCACGACCAGCCGAAACAAGGCTGGCGTGGCTTTTTGCGTGGATGAGGGGCCCCAGGCCCAATCGAGCGGCGCCAATGCGCCTAGACAGGCCCAATGAAGGATGAAATTGTCCGGCCTCTCTGGAAGAAGCGCGGCCGGGCGGCCGTGCGTGAGTGGAGGAGTTCTATCACCATGAAAAAAATGAGTATTTTGAGCGCGGCCATTTTCGGCCTGATGATGAGCGCACCGGTCGCGTTCGCCGACGACATCACCGTTTCGGTGGTCGGCCCGATGACCGGTCAGCTCGCCACCATAGGCGATCAGTTCAAGCAGGGCGCACAGGCGGCCGCCGATGCCATCAACGCCGCGGGCGGTGTCAACGGCTCGATGATCAAGCTCGACATCGAGGACGACCAATGCGATCCCAAGCAGGCCGTGTCGGTCGCCAACCGCATCGTGGCCAATGGCGTCAAGTTCATCGATGGCCATGCCTGTTCGGGCTCGAGCATTCCGGCCTCGGCCGTCTATGCCGAAGCCGGCGCGCTGATGATGAGCCCGGCGTCCTCGAACCCGGTACTGACCGACGCCGCGGCCAAGGCCGGCTGGCCGACGATCATGCGTCTCTATACGCGTGACGACGCGCAGGGCGCCTTCATCGGGCCGTGGATCGCCAAGAAGTTCGCCGGAAAGAACGTCGTCATCCTGCACGACAAGAGTGCCTACGGCCAGGGCGTGGCCGACGCGGTCAGGGCAACCATGAACACCGGTGGCCTGAAGGAAGTCTACTATGACGCCATCAATCCCGGCGAGAAGGATTATTCGGCCCTTGTCACCAAGCTCAAGGATCTGAAGGCCGACGTCGTCTATTTCGGCGGCTATCATCCTGAAGCCGGCCTGATCCTGCGTCAGTCGGCCGAACAGAACCTGAAGTTCCAGCTGATCATGCCGGACTCCATTGCCTCGCCGGAATTCTGGCAGGTTGCCGGCCCGGCGGGCGAGGGCACCATGTTCGTGTTCCCGTCGGATCCTCAGGCAAAGCCGGAAGCCAAGGCGGCCGTCGAGAAGATCAAGGCCGGCGGCTTCGTGCCCGAGGGCTTCACGCTGTTCTCATACGCCGTGGTCCAGGCGTTCGCCGAAGGCATCAAGCGCGCCGGCAGCGACGATCCGGCCAAGGTTGCCGAAGCCCTGAAGAACGGCACGCCGATCAGCACCGTTGTCGGCGATGTCACCTTCGACGAGAAGGGCGACCTCAAGAATGCCAGCTACGACATCAACCAGTGGCACGACGGCAAGTACGCGCCAATCGCGCAATAATCGCTATCATTTCGCTGTTGGAAATGGCTGGGCTTGCCCGGCCATTTTCGTTTGGTCGGCACTCTACGGCGCCCCCCTCTGTCCTGCCGGACATCTCCCCCACGAGGGGGGAGATTGGCAGCTTCGGTGGCGGCGCTCTTCCTGCAGCGTTGGCGGCTAGCGAAAGCCGACGCGACATTCGATCTCCCCCCAAGTGGGGGAGATGTCCGGCAGGACAGAGGGGGGCGCTGGCCCGCCGACATAGCTATTTTTAGTCAACCAGAACCAGCCCAGCCATGGCTGTCTTCGGCGAACCGCACCAGCACGGTACCGTCGGTGACCTGCGATCCTTCGGTGGCGATCTCGGCGATCAGCCCGTCATGCGGCGCGGCGATGGTGTGCTCCATCTTCATCGCTTCGAGGATCAGCAGCGGCTGGCCCTTGATCACCGCATCGCCCTTCGCCACGCGCACAAGCTTGACCAGCCCCGGCATCGGCGCGCGCAGGCTGCCGGAGGCGGCAGCCGCCTCATCTGCCCTTGCTAGCGGGTCCGGCACCGCGAACGTATAGCCGACCGCGCCTTCGAACACGGTGACGTGGCCGGGCCAGCGGGCGAGGCGGGGAACGGCGCGGAAATCATGCACATTGGTGCTGTCATAGGGTGCATCGAGCGCGACTTGGAAGCGCCCGTCCGGCCGCACCGAAACCTTTGCCACAATGTCGTCCTCGCCGAACTTCAGCCGCGTACGCCGCGCCACGCTGTGGAAATGCGCATAGCCGGCAAGCGACGACCATGGGTCGTCCGAACGCGGCGATGCTTCCGCGCCGGAGGCGGCGAGGGCGGCTGCCGAGATGATCTCGCTGCTTGGCGGCGCGACCTCGGTCAGCGCCGCCTGGTGTCTGCCGATCAAGCCGGTGTCGACGTCTCCGGCGCAAAAATCCGGATCGGCCGCCAGAGCTGCAAGAAAGGCGGTGTTGACGGTGGAACCGGCAATTTCGGTTTGCGACAACGCCGTACGGAGCGCCTCCAGCGCCGCCTGCCTGTCCTTCGCACCGATGACAAGCTTGGCGATCATCGGATCGTAATAGGGCGAGATGGCATCGCCGGCCCGCACGCCGGTCTCGATGCGCATCGTGGCCCCTTCGGCGGCTGCTTCGGGAAAATTCAGATGATGCAGCGTGCCGGTTGCCGGCAGGAATCCCTTGGCCGCATCCTCCGCATAGATGCGCGCTTCGAAAGCATGGCCGGCAAGCGCGATCTCGCTCTGCGTCTTCGGCAGCTTTTCGCCGCAGGCAACGCGCAGCTGCCACTCGACCAGATCGGTGCCGGTGACCATCTCGGTGACCGGATGCTCGACCTGCAGGCGCGTGTTCATTTCCATGAACCAGAAGCGGTCGGCTTGCAGGCCCTGCGAGGCGTCGACGATGAATTCGATGGTGCCGGCGCCGGAGTAGCTGATCGCCTTGGCCGCTTTTACAGCGGCGTCGGTCATGGCCTTGCGCAATGCCGGCGTCATGCCGGGGGCGGGCGCTTCCTCGATCACCTTCTGGTGGCGGCGCTGCGCCGAGCAGTCGCGTTCGTAAAGATGAACGGCGTTGCCAAAATTGTCGCCGAACACCTGCACTTCGATGTGCCGTGGCTTGTCGACATATTTCTCGACCAGCACGCGGTCGTCGCCGAAAGCGGCCTTTGCCTCGCGCCGGGCGCTGGATAGAGCCTCGGAGAAATCGTCGGGATGTTCGACCCGGCGCATGCCCTTGCCGCCACCGCCGGCCCGCGCCTTGATCAGCACGGGATAGCCGATTTCGCGTGCCTTGGAGGCGAGCAGCACGATCTCCTGTGCCTCGCCATGATAGCCCGGAACGACAGGAACGCCGGCCTTTTCCATCAGCCGCTTGGCGGCGTCCTTCAGCCCCATGGCACGGATCGAGGCGGCCGACGGGCCGATGAAGATAAGCCCTGCCGCCACCACTTGATCGACGAAATCAGGGTTTTCCGACAGGAAACCATAGCCGGGATGGATGGCCTGCGCCCCCGTGGCCAGGGCCGCCGCGACGATCCGGTCGCCGCGCAGATAGCTCTCGCCGACCGGCGAGGAGCCGATATGCACCGCCTCGTCGGCCATTTCGACATGCAGCGATTTCGCGTCGGCATCCGAATAGATGGCAACGGTGTGCACGCCCAGCTTGCGCGCCGTGCGGATGACGCGGCAGGCGATCTCGCCCCGATTGGCGATCAGGATCTTGGCGAACATGGAGCCTCCCGGTTTTGCCTCGGGCGGCGCTGGTTCGGCAGATGCCCGGCTATTTCGAAGCAGCGATCTCGCAGGCGCCGCCCGTCGTCACCCTGTGGCGGGCGACCGTACCCTCGCAGGATTTCATCGCCAGATCTTCGGCCACCTTCTGAGAGGGAGCGTTCAGCTTTGCGCCGCAGATGATATACAGCGATCTCACCCGTGTATAAGGCGTCGTGGCGTAGGCCGAATGGCCACCCGCCGCAATATAGGCCTTGTAGGCCTTGGTGCATGGTGCCTTCTGCGTGTAGGGAAGAGTTGGCGGAAAACGCTTGTCTCCTTCGCTTCCCGAAAGCGACACGGCGATACTCGCGCTGGATGCCGCGAGCAGAAGAATTACTGAAAGTATTGAGGCGGATGCATTCTGTAGGTGTTTCGGTTTCATTTTTAGCCCATCCCCATTGCGTAGTGCAGCGCAAGCACAAGCAGTAGCGAATATTTCCTGCCACCACTAGCTCTGCGGCGAGGGCTCGCGATTTCGTGATGGGATGGATGGCCACACCGATGTCGTTCATCTCACATCCTGAACACGCCGAAGCGGGTTTCCTCGATCTCCGCATTGAGTGCTGCCGACAGGCTGAGCGCCAGCACCTCGCGCGTCTTTGCCGGGTCGATGATGCCGTCATCCCAGAGCCGCGCGGACGAGTAGAGCGGGTGCCCCTCATGCTCGTATTTCATCAGGATCGGCTTCTTGAACTTCGCCTCTTCTTCCGCGCTCCACTCGCCGCCCTTGCGCTCGATGCCTTCGCGCTTGACCATGGCGAGCACCGTTGCCGCCTGTTCGCCGCCCATCACCGAGATGCGGGCATTCGGCCACATCCACAGGAAGCGTGGCGAATAGGCTCGACCGCACATGCCGTAATTGCCGGCGCCGAACGAGCCGCCGATGATCATGGTCACCTTCGGCACCTTGGCGGTGGCCACCGCCATCACCAGCTTGGCGCCGTCCTTGGCGATGCCGCCCGCCTCGTATTTTCGCCCGACCATGAAGCCGGTGATGTTCTGCAGGAAAACCAGCGGTATCCCGCGCTGGCAGCACAACTCGATGAAGTGCGCGCCCTTCAGCGCGCTTTCGGAAAACAGCACGCCATTGTTGGCGATGATGCCGACCGGCATGCCGTGGAGATGGGCGAAACCGGTGACAAGCGTGGTGCCGTAATTTTGCTTGAACTCGTCGAATTCGGAGCCGTCGACGATGCGCGCGATCACCTCGCGCACATCGTAGGGCTGGCGCAGATCGGTCGGCACGATGCCGTAGAGTTCATCCGCAGGATGAAGCGGCGGATGAGCTTTCCTAGAGGTCAGGCTTACGGTCTTGTTTCGATTCAGGTTCTTGACGATGCGCCGGCAAATGGCCAAGGCGTGCTCGTCGTCCATCGCATAATGGTCGGCGACGCCGGAAAGCCGCGTGTGCACGTCCGCGCCGCCCAGATCCTCGGCGCTGACGTCCTCGCCGGTGGCCGCCTTCACCAGCGGCGGGCCGCCGAGGAAGATGGTCGCCTGGTTGCGCACCATGATCGTCTCGTCCGACATCGCCGGCACATAGGCGCCGCCAGCCGTGCAGGAACCCATCACGCAGGCGATCTGCGGAATGCCGGCCGCCGACATGTTGGCCTGGTTGTAGAAGATGCGGCCGAAGTGCTCACGGTCGGGAAACACCTCGTCCTGGTTGGGCAGGTTGGCGCCGCCGCTGTCGACGAGGTAGACGCAAGGCAGATTGTTCTGCAGCGCGATCTCCTGCGCGCGCAGATGCTTCTTCACCGTCAGCGGATAGTAGGTGCCGCCCTTCACCGTGGCATCGTTGACGACGACCATGACCTCGGTGCCTTCGACGCGGCCGACACCGGCGATCAAGCCGGCCGCCGAAATCTCCTCGCCATACATCGACCACGCCGCGAATTGGCCGATCTCGAGGAAGGGCGAGCCGAAATCCAGCAATTGCGCGAGGCGCTCGCGCGGCAACAGCTTGCCACGGGAGACGTGGCGTTCACGCGCCTCCTCGGAGCCACCGCGCTCGACGCTTGCCGCCTTCTCCGCGATGTCGGCGACCAGCGCCCGCATGCGCTCGGCATTGGCACGGAAGATCTCGGAGGAGGGGGAGATCTGCGTTTGGAGAACGGCCATCCTACACCCCCTCGGCCATGATCTCGCGGCCGATCAGCCAGCGGCGGATTTCGCTGGTGCCGGCGCCGATCTCGTAGAGCTTGGCATCGCGCAGCAGACGCCCAGTCGGATAGTCGTTGATATAGCCGTTGCCGCCAAGCAGCTGGATGGCGTCGAGCGCCATCAGCGTCGCCTTCTCGGCGGCGAACAGCACGCAGCCGGCGGCATCCTTGCGCGTCGTCTGGCCGCGATCGCAAGCGGCGGCGACGGCATAGACGTAGGCGCGCGCGGCATTCATCGTCGTGTACATGTCGGCCAGCTTGCCTTGCACCAGCTGGAACTCGCCGATCGCCTGGCCGAACTGCTTGCGCTCGTGCACGTAGGGGATCGCCACGTCGAGGCATGCCGCCATCAGGCCGATCGGACCGCCGGCAAGCACGGTGCGCTCATAGTCGAGGCCCGACATCAGCACCTCGACGCCGCGCCCTTCCTCATGCAGCACATTGTCGAAGGGCACTTCGACATTCTCGAACACCAGCTCGCCGGTATTGGAACCGCGCATGCCGAGCTTGTCGAGCTTTTGCGCCACGGAGAACCCGGCCATCGCCTTCTCGACGATGAAAGCGGTGATGCCGCGCGATTTCCGCTCCGGATCGGTCTTGGCATAGACGACCAGCGTTTCGGCATCCGGCCCGTTGGTGATCCACATCTTGGTGCCGTTGAGCACATAGCGGTCGTTGCGCTTTTCGGCGCGCAGCTTGAGCGAGACGACGTCGGAGCCTGCGCCGGATTCCGACATGGCGAGTGCGCCGACACGCTCGCCCGAGCACAGCGGCGGCAGGAATCTTTCCTTCTGCGCCGGCGTTGCCCAGCGGTTGATCTGGTTGACGCAAAGATTGGAATGAGCGCCGTAGGAGAGGCCGACGGAAGCCGAGGCGCGCGAAATCTCCTCCACCGCGATGACGTGGGCCAGATAACCCATGCCGCTGCCGCCGAAATCCGGATCGGCCGTTATGCCGAGCAGGCCGAGCGCGCCGAACTCGCGCCACAGATGCGCCGGAAATTCGTTCTGGCGATCGATGTCGCCGGCGATCGGCGCGATCTTGTCCTGGGCGAAGCGCCGCACCATGTCGCGCAACGCCTCGATGTCTTCGTCATGCCCGAAGCTGAGCGTGTTCGTGTACATGCCGTTCCTCCCCGGTAGTTGTCGCGCCAACCAGCCGCATTGTCATCGAAAGATATGTCGCAGTCACTTCAGCGATCGACAGCCGCTCGCCCGGGCGAAACCAGACGATGACGCCGGTCATCATCTGGATCAGCGCCATCGCCGTCAGTCCGGTGTCATCGATGCTGAAGGCGCCTGCCTCCGCGCCATCGCGCAGGATCGAGCGCAGTTCCTTTTCATAGGCCGTGCGCATGCGCAGGATCTGGGTCAGCCTGTCGGGCGAAAGGCTGCGCAATTCCATGTTCGACACATGCGTGGCGTGCCGTCGCTCGATATGGAAAGCGATGTGGTTGCGCACATAGGCCGCAAGCTGCTTCGCTGGATCGGCGCCGACTGGCCTAGCCTGTTCCCAGGCCCCGCGAAGCCCTTCCATGTGCTCGCGCATCAGCGTGAACAGCAGGTCCTCCTTGGTCGGGAAATAGCGGTAGAGCGCGGCGGCCTGCACGCCGACTTCCGCCGCCAACTGGCGCATCGACATCGCCTCGTAGCCGTAGCGCGCAATCAGGCTGACCGCTGCCTGCCGGACGGCCGCCTCGGTCTTTTCGCCATCGGATCCTGTGGTGCGCGCCATGCTCGCCTCATCGAAGCGGCATTAATAAAACGAACGTTCAATTAATTCAAGTGGCTAAATCAAGTGGGAGCAAATCCGCCTATGCGACGATCCTGAAGTCTCCAGGCGCGGTCCATGTCTCGAGTTCGTCCACATCGATCCGCGAAACCGATGCACCCGCCGGGCCTTGCCAAAGTCGTTCGACCATCGTTGAGACCGCGGCATCGTGACCGGCAAGCCATGCCGTTACCGAGCCGTCTCTCTCGTTGCGCACCCAGCCTGCCAGACCAAGCGCTGTCGCTTGGCCTTGCGCCCAGATCCTGTAGCCGACGCCTTGCACTGTGCCATGCACGCGCGCCTGCACCGCCCTTTTCCGGTCATCCATGTTTCATCCATGTTTCGGTCATCCATGGCTCGCTCCCTTGCACAGGCTCCCTGCATAGAGGCTCCCTGACATAGAGTCTGGCGCAGGATTGGCCGAAGGCAATTGGCCCGAAGGGATTGATGTCATTTGAAGGGCGGAAGATGGGTGACTTGGTCCGCTGAATGGTTGACTTGGTCAACTTTCATGTAATGATGGGACGACGTGGAAATCTCAGGGGGAAGCGCCGACATGCCAGCCGGGCGGAATACCTTGATCGGCGACATCCGTCGCTTCAACCGGTTCTACACCGGCTTGATCGGGCTGCTCGACGAAACCCTGACGCAAAGCGCCTATACGCTGACCGAGGCGCGCATCCTGTTTGAACTCGCTCAGCGACCGGGCCACATCGTCGGAAATCCTGGCGGCAAGGCAGGCTTTCTTGCGCGGGCGCTTCGACTCGATATCGGACCAGCAGCATCCGAAATCGCCCGGGAACTCCATTTGGATCCTGCCTACGTCACGAGAATCCTTCGAAAATTCTCCGCTGCCGGCCTGATCGAAATGCGCACGGACCCCGTACCGCGTCTTCTCTCGCTCACGGCACGGGGCATGGCCGCGCTGGCCGGACTTCAGGCGGCCGCGGATCGCGATCTCGCCCGCTTGACCGAGAGGCTTGGCGATAAGGAAGCCGCCGAATTGTCGGATATGCTGATGCGCGTCAGCCACCTGCTTGGCGGGGCGCCGGCATCCTAGCGCTCTAGTTGCCCCGTGCCGCGGCCAATGCGCCGGGCAGCTCCTCGGCGAAAATGTCGAGCTCGTGGTCGAGCCCGACGCTGACGCGGATGCAGCGGTCCAGCCGTGGCGCCATCGGCTTGCGGATGAACACGTCGCGCGACAACAATCCTTGCAGCACTTTCAGCGCGAAATTGCCGTCATGGCCACAATCGATGGTGACGAAATTGGTCGCCGAGGCCAACGGCTTCAGCCCGTTCTGTTCGGCGATCGCCGTGATGCGCCGGCGCCCGGCAGCCACCCGCGCCACCACTGTCTCGAGATAGGCCTGGTCGGCAAGCGCCTCGACACCGGCGATCTGCGCCATGCGGCTGACACCGTAATGGTTGCGGATCTTTTCGAAGTCGCGGATCACTTGCGTCTCCGCCACCGCATAGCCGCAACGTATCCCGGCGAGCCCGTAAGCCTTTGAAAAGGTGCGCATGCGGATGACGTTCGGCCGGGAAGTATCGATCGGCGGCAGGGCCGAGGCCGGCCCCAATTCGCCATAGGCCTCGTCGAGCACCAGCATGGTGGTTTCAGGCAACGCCTCGATGAAGCGGATGATTTCGCCCGCCTCCCACCAGGTGCCCATCGGATTGTCCGGGTTGGACAGATAGACCAGCGGCGCCTTTTCCTTGACGACCGCCGAAAGCAGGCCGTCCAGGCTTTCGTGGTCGTTCTCGTAAGGAACGGTCACCAGCCGACCGCCAACGCCGGCGACATGGAAGTTGAAGGTCGGATAGGCGCCGAGCGAGGTGACCACCGCATCGCCTGGCGCCACATACATGCGCGCCACCAGGCTGAGCAGGCCGTCTATGCCTTCGCCGACAACGACATTCTCGACCGCCACGTCGTGATGCGCGGCGACGGCAACCTTGAGATCGTAATTGTCCGGGTCGCAATACATCCACATGTCGCGCGCGATCTCGGCCATGCGGGCTATGACGCGCGGCGACGGCCCAAAACTGCTCTCATTGGCGCCGATGCGGGCACGGAAAGCCCGCCCGCGCTCGCGCTCCTGCGCTTCGGGGCCGACAAACGGCACAGTCGAAGGAAGCGCTGCGATGAGCGGTGTGAGGGGAGGGCGCTGGCGCATGACGGAAGCTCGCATGGAAGGGGCTTTCTTGCTAGCTTGACCGCATGGTTGGCGCAAGCTGTGGTGGCCTCGGTTTGTCGTGCTGGATTCCTGCGACTGTCTTTGCTAGCGAGGCAAGATGAACAATCGTCTGCCGCCCGCTTGGTCCAAACACCTGAAAGCTCCGTCCGGCTCGAAAATCCCGCACCCGAAAATCGCACAGCCAAAGGCGAACCAGCTATCGCGGGCACAGGCCGACGACGCGTTGCTCGGCAGGCGGTAGAGCTTCATCAAGCAAACCGGTTGCTTGAGGCCGAGGCACCTGTGTCAGCGCGTCCTGGCCCACAACCCGCCCGAGCCTTCTTCGAGCGAGACCACGGCCGAGAAGCCATTGCCGGCATCGAAGTAGTACTGCACGACGTTGGTGTCGATATTGCCGTAGGGGACAATCGTATCCTCCATGACGTTGCCGGCATAGCCGATGAACGTATCGAAAGCAGATTCGTCTTTACCGACGCGCAGGCCACCGAGCTGGGTCCAGGCGAAGTTCAGCGAACGCCCTTGTTGTGCCCCTGCCAGCCGTCACCTCACTCAGAAAGCTCTCGTTAACCTTCAGGCCCGCCGCAACCGCTTGTTTCCAGCCGAATCCGGCAATCGGCCGACGGAATCATGGCAAAGCCTGGACTCGCCGGCCTGGGATTTGCCGCAGAACCGCCGCAGTTGGGGAAACCCGCGATTTCCGGCGCCATCTTATTTTTCCATATAATGATGCGGGCTTGTTGATTGTGGCGGCGCTTTTCTTTATCTGCGGCGCAACGGAGAGGTGGCCGAGTGGTCGAAGGCGCTCCCCTGCTAAGGGAGTAGAGGTCAAAAGCTTCTCGTGGGTTCGAATCCCATCCTCTCCGCCATCCTGCTTCGGGTCCGTTCCGGACACATGGGTTACGGTTTATACCGGAGACATGGGTAACACTTTTGGCCCGAAAGGGTTTTGGAGTGGTTCGAGCCTGCATGTCTCATCGTCGAAATATCCCAAATCATAGTCCATGAAGGTAGCCAGCCAGATATGGTCCTCGACCTGTTTGATGCCGACGGTCTGGCCGGCGAAGACGAGACTGAGATTGATCTTCTTGCGATTGTAGCAGATGCGGCCGCAGGTGGTGACGGTGACAGCCTTGTCGTGAAACGGATAGTCGAGGTCCGGCAGGCCGGTGTAGGGGCGCGTTGAGGGCGTGTAGCGCTCTGCCGGACAGTCCATGCCGAGTGCCTGATGCGGGCGTTCTGAGTTGAACTCGTCGATGAAGTCATCGAACCTGGCCTGCTGCTGAAGGAAATTGGCGCCTGCCGGTTTGGTGGCTTCCCTCTTCAGGGTGAGGTGCATGCGTTCATGGCGCCCGTTCTGCTGCGGGCAGCCCGGCTTGATGCGCTCGATGTCGATGCCCAGGCGCAGCCACCAGACCGACAGCTTGCTGAGGTTGAACAGCGCGTTGGGGCTGGCGAAGGGAACGCCATTGTCGGTCCTGATCGCGCTGGGCAGGCCGAACTCTTTGAAAACGCTTTCGAACACGGTGAAGGCAAAGGCTTCCTTGGTGGTCGACAGC
>NZ_JAIUIQ010000025.1:0-92219 GCF_020165735.1 Mesorhizobium sp. B283B1A | reverse complement strand
CCCCCCCCCCCCCCCCCCCCCCCCCCCCCCCGGGTCTCTCTCGGTCAGGGGAGGTGAACCTACATCGGGCCCTTGTCGCCGGGCTTGCCGGGAAGCTCCTCAGGGAAGAGTTCGTATTTCGCCTGCTTGTCGGCGGTGACGAAGACACGTTCACGGACGATCGAATCCTCGGCCCAGTTGAACATGAAGATCGGCGTACCCTGCGGGATATTGGAGAAGCGCTTGTTGACGATCAGCGCCCCGGGATACTCCGTCAGGCCGATATTGTAGACGTGTTCCGTCGATATCTTCTGGAACTCCTTCATCAGGCTGGCGCGCTCGTCATTGTCCGACGAGGAGACGAACTTGTTGACGATGTCGACGAGGTCCTTTTCGAAAGGCATCAGGTCGACCTGGCCGCTTTCCGGCGCGCGGTGATCCCAGCTGGTCTTGGGACCGACCGGCGCGAGCTGTTCGGTGTTCTGCACGACCGAGGTCAGTTCCTGGTCGTTACGCCGGATCAGCCAGTCGAAGCGGCCGGAATATTGCGAGGCGTCGCGCTGGGTGCCGTTGAGGCCGTTCAGCACAACCCGAAGCCCGAGCTTCTCCATCTGGGCGACGACGCCTTCGGCGAGGCTCTTGTCGGTGCCGTAATCGTTGTTGACCAGCATCACGATCTCGACGTTCTTGCCGCCGGCGGTGCCGGCCGGGAAGTTCACGAAACCGTCGCCATCCGTGTCCTTGAGGCCGGCCTTGGCGAGTTCGGCCTTGGCGCCCTCGAGGTCGAAGGGATAATACACGGTCGACTTGCGGTCATAGAAGCTGGTGCCAGACGAGAAGCCGCCGGGATAGATGGCGGTGAACGGCCCTTTGACCAGGGAGTCGCCAAGCGCCTTGCGGTCGAGCGCCATGGTGACGGCCTTGCGGAAGTCCTCGTTGCGGTTCAGTTCGCGGATCGCCTGGCCACGCTCGTCAGGGTTGCCCCAGCCATTGGCGGAAAAATTCAGGCGCAGATTGTAGCCGATGAGCCGCGGGCCGAAGGCCAGACGTGCCGGCGCGTTCGCCACCGCCGCGCGCTTCAGCGAGGCGACGAAGTTTTCCGGCTGCTCGAGGTTGGAGAAATCGCCCGAGCCGGCGACCGCCTGGACGTCGCGGTCGGCCCAGGTCGATAGCTTGTATTGCAGTTCGTCGAGGTAGGGCAGCTGGTTGCCCTTTTCGTCGACCTTCCAATAGTAGGGGTTGCGGCGCATGACGATGATGTCGTCCGGCCGGTAATCGACCGGCACCCAGGCGCCCATCACCGGCATGTTCATATATTCCGGCGGGAAGGCATTCTTGAACTGGTCGTAGGTGTTCTTCGAATATTTGGGATGCTGCGGCTTCAATATGTGCGCGGGGCCGGGGCAGAAAGTGCCGTAGGCCATGGCGTAGAGGTACTGTTTCGGGAAAGCGTCCTTGAAGGTCCACTCGACGGTGTAATCGTCGATCTTTTTCAGCGTCGTGCCGACGCCGAAGGTTTCCTGTGTCGCACCATTCAACGGAGAGACGTTTGGGTCGATGACCTCGTCGTCCCAGTAGAACATGACGTCGTCGGCGGTGAAGGCAACGCCATCGGACCATTTTGCGCCCTCGACCAGATGCATGGTCAACTTGTGGCCGTCCTTCGACCACTCCCAGCTTTTGGCCAGGTTCGGCAGCGGCTCGGTGTCCTTGGCTTCGACCTGGAACAGCGGCGCGGTGCGCGTCAGGCACTCGGAGAGGCCGATGTCGATGCCGCCCCAGCCTTGCGTCTGGCCGGCGCCATAGTTCCAGCCTTCCGGCCGCCCGCCGATGACATGGCGCATCGTATCGCCGTAGACGCCAATGCCATTGGGCATGTTGGCGGTCTTGAAGACCAGCGGCTCCTTCGGCAGCCTGTCCTTCACCGGCGGCAGCTTGCCGGCCTTGACGTATTTTTCCGTCACCCAACCCGGCTCGTGATATTCCGGCAGCGCCTTGAACTCCAAGATGGAGTCGCGCGCCACATACTTGATCTTGCCTTCGGCCGGAAACGTCGCCGGCGTCGGCGGGACCGTCGGTTCGGAAGCGAAGGCGTTGAGCGCCGGAACGGAGACGCTCAGCGCCAGTCCAGCGACAATGCCAATGTTGCGTAGGTTCCTCATTATCTCCTCCCTCGTGTTCAGACTTTTTCTGCTGCTGGTCTTCTGCCTTGGCGGCTGACTGCGGCGGACCTGCCTCCCGTGGATCCGCGGCCGCTCCCGGGTTCAGCCGGTCTGCTTCAGCGCGGCCTTTTCGGCGCGCAACTCGTCCATCGAGCGCACCTTGCGCCGCGCGGCACCGGCCCATTCGCGGGTCTGGACCACGGATTTCGACAACCGCTCCTTGGCGGCCGGAACTGCATGCGCGTATTGCGGCAACCAGGCGGCCTGGGCGACGACCATTTCGTCGACCATCTGCCAGACCTCCTCCGGGGTCGACACCGCGCCAACCAGTGGATCATGCAGCACGGCGAGCTTCAGGAGATCGATATCGCCCGATATCGCGGCATGGACCGACATGCGCTGGACGTTGATCGAAGACATGCAGGTCGCCGCACAGGCCTCCGGCAGCGTGATGCCGGCGGCCATGTTGATGCCGAAACGGTCGACGAAGCCGGGCGACTCGATGATCGCGTCCTGCGGCAAATTGGTGATCACGCCGTTGTTCTTGACGTTGAAGTGGCCGCGATAGACGCGGTTGGTCTCCAGCGCCTCCAATATGTGGCTGGCATGCTCGTTGGAGCGCTTGGCCACGTCGATCGGCTTCGACGCCGCTTCAAGGAACTGCGGATACTCCGTCTCGAACCAGTTGCGGGTCTCGGTGGAGTAGCGGAGGTAGCCGCCGGTCTCGCCATGGATCCAGTCCGACATGTCGATCCAGCGCATGATTTCGTCCGGACGCTTCCGGTACCAGGGCAGGTATTCGGACAGATGGCCGTTGCTTTCGGTCGAATAGACGCCAAAGCGCTTCAGCACGTCGATGCGCAGCTTCTCCTGCTGCGAGTAGACCGGATGCGCCTCGAAGGCGGCAACCAGTTCGTCCTTGCCGATCTTGCGGCCATTCAGGCGCAGATCGATGAACCAGGTCTGATGGTTGATGCCGGAGCAGACATAGTCGAGCTCCCGAGGCGACTCCGCACCCAGCACCTTGGCGATCTGCTCGGCGCCGTGCTGGACCCCGTGGCAGAGCCCGACCGTATCGACCTTGCCGTACTCGATGGCCGCCCAGGTGTTCATGGCCATCGGGTTGGCGTAGTTGAGGAACTTGGCGTTGGTGTCGGCGACCTCGCGGATGTCCTTGCAGAAGTCGAGGATCACCGGGATGTTTCGTTGGCCGTAGAGAATGCCGCCGGCGCAGATCGTATCGCCGACGCACTGGTCGATACCGTATTTCAGGGGAATGCGGATGTCGTCGGCATAGGCTTCCAGGCCGCCGACCCGAACGCAGCTGATGATATAGCGCGCGCCTTCGAGCGCCTTGCGGCGGTCGGTGGTCGCCGTCACCCTGGTCGGCAATCCGTTCGCGTCGACAATCCTGTCGAGGATCGCCTTGATCATCTGCAGATTGTGCTCGCTGAGATCGGTCAGCGCGAATTCGATGTCCTTGAATTCGGGCACGCAGAGAATGTCGGTGAACAGTTTCTTGGTGAACCCGACGCTGCCGGCGCCGATAATAGCGATTTTGAAACTCATCACCTTCACCTCGATCCGATCGAATGCTAGGCAAGGAGCAACAAGCGGAGGATAAGGCCACGCGCCAAGGCGCGCCTGCCATTCAAGCCGGAATCCGGCTTTTCTCCTCCCGCCCGCTCCTCGACCGCGGGTCTTTCGCGTTCTTCGAGGCGGGATTATGCGCTTATTCGCGAGCGCGACCAGAGAAGGATTATGCTTTCAGGGGTAATTTTGTGCTGCAGGATTTGATCGCCAACGGACAGTCGATGCGCACGATCTCGCTGCCACGCGGCCGCCAGCGCCTGCATGCCATGCCGACAAGCACGGGCTATGAAGTGCGCGAGGACGAAATCTACGACTGGGATGGGCGCAAACGCGGCCAGACGCCATTCACCGTGCTCCAGCACACGATCAGCGGAACCGGCCGGCTGCGCTACGAGAACCGCGACTATCGCCTGCAGCGGAACGACACATTGCTGGTGCTGGTGCCGCACAACCACCGCTACTGGCTGGCCAGGGACGAGCGCTGGGAATATTTCTGGATCTCGATGAACGGCGAGGAGGCGCTGCGCATCCACAAGTCGATCCTCAGCGTTTCGGGTCCGGTGTTCCGGCTGCAGCCGGCGACGATCGATCATCTCGCCGATTGCAGCTTGCGGCTCGTCAAGGGCGCCGCTTCGCCGGGCGCTGCTTCGGCGATCGCCTACGAGGCCGCGATGGCGCTTTATGACGATGTCTTCGGCTCACACGCCTTTGCCGAGAAACAGAGCGCCATGCAGCCGGTCATCGATCACATCAACGCCAACCTCGACAAATCGCTGCCGGTGGCGGAGCTGGTCCAGATCAGCGGCCTCAGCCGGGCCCATTTCTCGCGCTGCTTCGCCGAGAGCGAAGGCCTGCCGCCAGCCGAATTCGTGCTGCAGCAACGCCTGCAGCGCGCGGCGAAGCTTTTGACCAAGGCCGACTTCCTGCCGGTGAAGGAAGTCGCCATCCTGTGCGGCATCGAGGACGCGAACTATTTTTCAAAGGTGTTCCGCCGGCTCTACGGAACCACGCCCAGCCAATTCCGCACCACCGGCATGTATGCCAGCTTGCGGACACCGCCCCGGGGTGGCGTCAGGGCGTCTGACGACGAGACCTGACGCCGCTTTTTGTTTCATGCGTGTCAGGCGGCGTGCAGCCTGCCACTATCCAGCCATTCGAGATCGGCCGGCGAAAGCTTGATGTCGAGGGCGCGCAGGCTGT
This sequence comes from Mesorhizobium sp. B283B1A, assembly GCF_020165735.1. Taxonomy (NCBI): domain Bacteria; kingdom Pseudomonadati; phylum Pseudomonadota; class Alphaproteobacteria; order Hyphomicrobiales; family Phyllobacteriaceae; genus Mesorhizobium; species Mesorhizobium sp. B283B1A. The sequence continues at coordinate 87,285 of NZ_JAIUIQ010000025.1, read as the reverse complement.
CGTCCAGCTCGCCCAGCGTGCGCGGCCCGATCAATGGAATGGACGGGAAGGGCTGATTGAGCACATAGGCCAGCGCGATGTGGATCGGGCTCTTGCCCAGTCGTGCGGCGAGTTCGATCGCCCGGTCGCGGCGGCCGAAATTGCGCTCCGAATACCAGACCCGCACCAGTTCCTCATTGTCGCGCCGGTCGCGCCCGGCACGGTCGGTGAAGAAGCCGCGGCCCTGGCTCGACCAAGCGAAATTCGGCATCTGCCTGGATGTCAGCCAGGCCTTCCAGTCATCGGTGGAGGAGGTGATGCATCCTGCCCAGATCGGCTCCAGCATCTCGGCCAGCGAGAAATTGTTGGAGAGTGCGCCCGGCTTCTGCTTGCCGGTACGCTGCGCATAGGCAATCGCCTCGTCCATGCGCTGCATCGTCCAGTTCGAGCCGCCGAACGGGCCGCGAATGCGGCCTGCCTTGACCTCGCGGTCCATCGCATCGACGAACTCGCCGACCGGCACATCAGGGTTGTCGCGGTGCATGAAATAGATGTCGACATGATCGGTCTGCAGCCGGTCGAGCGACTGGGCGAGCTGCTTGGCGATCACGTCGGGATAGCAGAGCGGCGAATGCGCGCCCTTGGCGATGATCACCGACTTTTCGCGCACGCCACGGTTCTTCAACCATTGGCCGAGCAGCGTCTCGGTGTAGCCGCCGCCATAGACATAGCCGGTGTCGAACAGATTGCCGCCGGCTTCGAAGAAAGCGTCGAGCAGGATCGAGCCCGAGGAAAACGTACGGAAATCCTCGAAGCCGAGCGCCACTATGGATGCCTTTTTCGCCAGGCCTGGGATGGCGCGCTTGGCGATCGCTGTGCCGCCGGGGCGCAGCGGCCGGCCGGAAATGGTGCTGGTGCGCAGCGGGGCCTTTTCGATCTCATACTCCAGCCCGACGGCGGCGCGCCATCTGTCGAGCACGCGCAAGGTGCCGAGACTGTCGGCCCAGCCCATCCCCGGCCAGGCGAATTCCTGCCGCCCGGCGCGGATCGCCTCGCCGGCGCCGTCGACCTCGAAGGAATAGACATGGCGTTTTTCGTTGACGCTGATCGTCTCTCGCGATCCATCGGCGCCGATCACGTCGATGTGGCCGAGGCCGACGTCCCGGTTGCCGCCGGCGAACCAGAAGTCCGGCACTTCGATCCGCCCCTTGGTGCCGAGGATGCGCAGGACATTGTCCTGGTTGAGCGAGATGCTGCAGGAGACCTCGGCGACGATGCCATCAGGGAAATGCAGCAGCGCCGAAGCCCACTCATCGACGCCGGACTGGCCGAGATGGGCGGTACCCACCACCCTGTCGGGCTCGGCAAAGGGTTGTCCCGATGCCGCCCCGGCAATCAGCCGGACCATCGAGACGGGATAGCCGCCGACGTCCAGGATGCCGCCGCCGGCGAGATCGTTGGCATAAAGCCGGTGTTGTGGCATGAAGCCCGGCATGGCGAAGCCGAAGCTCGACTTGATCATCCTGATCTCGCCGATGACGCCGGACTTGATGAGTTCCACCAGCTTCAGCGTCTGCGGATGCAGCCGGTACATGAAGGCTTCGCCGAGAAAGGTACCAGCCTTGCGCGCGGCGTGGATCATGGCGTCGGCCTCGAAGGCGGTCAGCGCCAATGGCTTTTCGCACAGCACATGCTTGCCCGCTTCCGCCGCCCGGATCGCCCATTGCGCATGGCCGGGATGCGGTACCGCGATGTAGACGGCATCGACCTGCGGATCGTCGAGCAAGGCCTCATAGCCGTCGAGGATGCGGGCACCGGGGAAATTCTCCGCAAGGCCCGGCTTGGCGGGATTGCGCGCGCCGATGGCGACCAGTTTTCCGGTGTGCGAAGCGGCCACGCCGCCGGCAAAAGCCTGGGCGATGCCGCCCGGACCAAGAATGCCCCAGCGAATGGGCGTGGTTGCAGTCATTGTCATTCTCCTTGAAGGCTGGGAGGGGCGGCCAGTCAGCGCAGCCGCAGCCCCTTTTCGTCGAACAGGTAGGATTTGCGGATGGAAACGGTGACTTCGGACGTGTCGGGAACCTTGGCCGCGTCGCGCTGGATCACCACGTCTTCGCCGTGCGCAGTGCGGGCATAAAGAAAGCTCGTGCCGCCAAGGTGTTCGATCACGTCGATGGCGACGACGAGATCGGTTTCGCCTTCTCCGGCGACGCCGAAATGTTCGGGCCGCACGCCGACAATGACCTTCGTCCCGGCCTCCGGCGCGGTGCCGGTCAGCGGCTGGGTGATGCGGGTTTTCTCCTGGCCCGCCAGCTCGACCACGACACCGCGCGCATCGCGCCCGACGATGCGGCCCTTGATGAAGTTCATCTTCGGCGAGCCGACAAACCCCGCCACGAACAAATTGTCGGGATCGTCGTAGAGTTCGAGCGGCCTGCCGATCTGCTCGATATGGCCGGCGCGCAGCACGACGATCCGGTCAGCCAGCGTCATCGCCTCGGTCTGGTCGTGCGTGACATAGACCATGGTGGCGCCGAGCTCCTTGTGCAGGCGCGATATCTCGACCCGCATCTGCACGCGCAGTTCGGCGTCGAGATTGGAGAGCGGCTCGTCGAACAGGAACACCTGCGGCTCGCGCACGATGGCCCGGCCGATGGCGACGCGCTGGCGCTGGCCGCCGGAGAGCTTTTTCGGGCGCCGGTCCATCAGTTCGCTGATGCGCAGGATCTCGGCCGCGCGCTTCACCCGCCGCTCCGTGTCGGCTTTCGGATTGCCGGTCATGCGCAATCCGAAGGAGAGGTTCTGCTCGACGCTCATATGCGGATAGAGCGCATAGGACTGGAAGACCATGGCGATGCCGCGGTCGGCCGGTTCGACGTCGTTGACAACCTTGCCGCCGATGGAAATCTCGCCGCCGCTGATGTCCTCGAGCCCGGCGATCATCCTGAGCAGCGTGGACTTGCCGCATCCGGAAGGGCCGACGAAGACCACGAACTCTCCGTGCTTAATGTCGATGTTGGCGCCGTGGACGACCTCGAAGGTGCCGAAGCGCTTGACGACATTGTTGAGCGTGACCGTTGCCATGCTGCCCCTTACTTGATCGCGCCGGCGGCGATGCCGGCGATGAAATGGCGCTGCAGCAGCACGAAGACGACAAGCATCGGCACGGTCAGCATTACGGCGCCGGCCATGATGCCGCCCCACGATACCTTGGTGAGGCCGATCAGCGTGCCTAGCGCCACGGGTGCGGTCATCGAGCCCGGCTGGCTGTTGATCAAAAGCGGCCAGAGATAATTGTTCCAGGACGCGAGGAACAGGATGATGGCGAGTGCGGCCAACATCGGCCGCGCCAGCGGCAGTGCGACGAACAGGAAGATGCGCCATTCCTTCACGCCTTCGACCCGCGCGGCGTCGAACAGGTCGTCCGGCATCATCGAGAAGCTCTGGCGCATGAACAAGACGCCCAGCGAATTGAATAGTGGCGGCACGATCAGCGCTACCCAGGTGTTGGCGAGTTGGAAGTCGCGCGCCACCATGATGAATTGCGGGATCAGCACGACCGCATAGGGCAGCGTGATGGTGCCGAGGATGATGGCGACGACCACGCCCTTGCCGAAGAACTGGTAGCGCGCCAGCGCCCAGCCGGCCATCGAGGTCAAGAGCACCGACAGGAAGGTGTAGGTCACCGCCACCGAGACGGAGATGCCGATGGCGCCGACGAAGTTGGTGTCGCGTTGCAGATTGTTGAAATTGTCGACGAAATTGCCGTGCGGCAGCAACTCGATGCCAGGGCTGAAGATGCCGTTGTCGGGCATGGTCGAGAACACCACCATCATCCACAACGGAAACAGCCAGATCAGCGCCAGCGGCGTCAGGAAGAGATGCAGCAAGAGGCTGCGTCTCAGCCGGGTCGAGGAGAGCGAGCTCATTGCCTTTCCCTCGTCAGCCACAGTTGCACCAGCGTGATGGCGATCGCCAGCCCCGCCATTGTATAGGCGACGGCCGAGGCGTAACCGAAATTGAGCGAGCGGAAGCCTTGGCGGTAGAGCAGCAGGCCGAGCGTCTCGGTGCCGCCGCCCGGTCCGCCGCGCTCGGTGATCAGGAACGGCTCGGTGAACAACTGCATGGTGCCGATGATCGACAGCACCGTGCAGAACACGATGACCGGCTTCAACAGCGGCAAGGTTATGTAGAAGAATTGCTTGAGCTTGCTGACGCGGTCGAGCGTCGCCGCCTCGTAGACGTCCTCGGGGATGGATTGCATGCCGGCCAGAAGGATGATGGCGTTGTAGCCGGCCCAACGCCAGGTGACCGCGATCATGATCAAAGCCATCGCCGGCGTGACGTTGGAGAACCAGTCGATCTTGGGCAACCCGACGCTGTTCAGGAGCTTGTTGACGATGCCGAAATCGAGGCTGAACATCAGCCGGAAAACCGCCGAATAGGCGACCTCGCCTACCACGACCGGAGCGAAGAAGGCGAAGCGGTAAAGCCCCCTCGCCTTCAACAGCGGCGAATTCAAGAGCACCGCCATCACCATGGCCAGCGCGATCATCACCGGCACCTGGATGACGAGGATGAGCAGCGTGTTCTTCAGCGCGTTGAAGAAGGCCGGATCGCCGATCAGCCGGCCCCAGTTGAAGCCGGGGGCAAAGCGCCAGGGCACTGTGCGCGTCGCCTGGAACGAGATCATGAACGAGGAGATGATCGGCCACAGCCAGAAGACGGAGAAGATCAGGAGATAGGGGGCGAGGAAACGATAGGCCGTGGCGTTACGGTTGCGCATCTTCGTCCTCCTTCTCCCGATTGTTGTTTTAGGCCATCGTTTGGGCTGCCGTTCTCCCCTTGTGGGAGAAGGTGTCGTCGAAGGCGACGGATGAGGTGTTCCAGGGAACGCAAACGTCTCACTCCGCTGGGGCACCCCTCATTCGTCGCGGCGCTCACTCCTTGACCGGCAGTCCGGTCGCCGCGGCGATCTGGCTGGCGGCATCGTCGAGCGCTGCCTTGGCGTCGGCATAGCCGCCGGCGAGATATTTGGTCTGCACCGCGCGCATGATGATTTCGGCGTCGCTCTGGAACTGCGTGCCACGGCTGGGGACGACCTTGGGCAACGTGCCGAGGATATCCTTCCACACAGCCTGGCCACCCCAATAGGGCAGGCCTTCCGAGACGTAGGGATCATTCAGCGCCGACACCAGCGAGGGGACGAGACCGAATTCCTTCAGCATCGTGATCTGGCCCTCATTGGTTCCGAGCGTGTATTTAAGGTACTCGTAAGCCGCCTCCTTGTTCTTCGATACCGAGGTGATGGCCAGCGATGAGCCGCCGAGATTGGCGGCGCGCGGGCCGTCGGAGGTCAGGCTCGGCATCAGATAGACGCCCCATTTGCCGTTTTCGCCGGCCGATTCGGTGCGGATGGTGCCTTCATACCAGCCGCCATAGACCTGGGTGGCGACCGTGCCGGCGGTGTTGTTGGTGATCTTGGTGCCCCAGTCGGCCGAGGACATGATGCCGGCATCCTTCATGTCCTTGATCTTGGCCAGCGTATCGACACATTTCGGCTGGTTGACCGTGATCGACTGGCCATCCTCGGCGAAATAGGAGCAGCCTTGCTCGTTGGAGATCATACGGAAGAATTCGGTGTCGCCGTTGAAATCGGCATTGGTCATCGAGACGCCCGGATTGGCGGCTTGGATCTTCTTGCCGGCGGCGATGAAATCGTCCCAGGTCTTGATCGACGCCGGATCGACACCGGCCTTTTCGTAGAAGTCGCGGCGATAGAAGGCGGCGACCGGGCCGGAATCCCACGGCATCGCATAGGCCTTGTCGCCGACTTCCAGCTCCGTGCGCTTGAAATCGGGGAATTTCTTCTGGTCTTCGGCGCTGTAGCCCAGCGTGTGCAGGTCGACGAAGCAGTCGGGGAACTGGCTCCAGTAATTCTCGGCCTCGCCGTTCTCTATGGTGACGATGTCGGGCAGGCCGACACCGCCTGCGGCACAGCCGGCGATCGACTTGTCATAAGTCGGCTGGTTGCCGAGATCCTGGACCGTGACCTTGATGTCAGGATGCAGCTTGTTGAAGCCGGCGACCGTCGCCTTCAGCGACGAAGCGGCGACGTTCCAGCTCCAGATGGTGATTTCGCCAGATTGCGCGAATGCCGGGGCTGAGCCCAGGGCAAGCGCAAGCGCGGCGCAGGACAGTGTGATGCGCATTGAAATCCTCCCATTTCATTTGCTCTCTCTGCGAGCCGGGCTAGACTATGCAGCACGGAAGGCTTGTCCCCGACAAAGGGAATAAGGAATTGGCGGAAAGTAAGATGCCGGAACGGCCGTTTTACCAGCCTGGCGCCAGCAGCGTGGAAGGCCTGCCGCTGCTGTTGCAGATGTTTCACACCACTCCCCTGGTGATGCTCAAGCCGCACTGGCATGCCCAGGTCGAGGTGAATTTCATCGTGCGCGGCAGCGTGCACTACCGCATGAACGAGCACGAAATCTCGCTTTCGGCCGGTGAGATGTGCCTGTTCTGGGGCGGCCTGCCGCACCAGATGGACGATTTGAGCGACGACGCCGTCTATGCCGGCGCGCATCTGCCGCTGGTGCATTTTTTCCGGCTGCATCTGCCGGCGGACGTGCGCCACCGGCTGATGACGGGCGCCACGCTGGTGACCGGCGCCACCGATCAATCCGACAACGACAATTTCGCCCGCTGGAACCGCTATGCCCGCTCGGGCGACCCGGCCAAGGCCGAGCATGCCGTCAATGAACTTCTGCTGCGGCTGGAGCGGGTGCGGTTCGAGCCTTACCGGCTGGTGCCCGAAACCGCAGCCGGGCACGAGACGGGCAGTCCCTTCGACCAGCAGTCGTCGCGCAATGTCGGGCGCATGTGCGACTTCATCGCGGAAAACTTCCTCTACGACATCGATTGCGTGAACATTGCCGGGGCGGCCGACATCCATCCCAAATACGCCATGAGCCTGTTCAAGAAATCGACCGGCATGACGTTGAACGAATATGTCAACCTTCTGCGGTTGAGCTACGCACAGGCGCTGTTGATGCATCAGGACGCCAATGTGCTCCGCGTTGCCATGGATTCGGGCTTCGGTTCGCTCAGCGCCTTCAACAAATCGTTCCGCAAGCTGGCCGGCATGACCCCCTCCGATTTTCGCAAGGGCCTGGCCAGCGCCAGATAGCCCGCCGGCCGGTTGGGGCCTCGCCAGGGATGCGAGCACATTTCAGGATCTCGCCCATCGCCGCATCTCGATTATCGACTGGAATGCAGGCCGGGCTGCCGGCAAAGGGCTATCGCGGGCTGTGGCAAGGATGCCGAGGCCTGAAACAGTCCAGGCCGCGCACCATTCCGGGGATGAAAGCAGCATGGAAAGGCACCCACCACACGGCACGTCTTTTCCTGTCTGAAATCGCAACCTAGGCGCTGGACAGGCCGAATTCCCGTGCTATAACCCACGCGCTTTCAAGGGGCGCCCCACGGCGCCTTCATGAAATCCGGTCAACGCAATTTCAGTTACCGGAACAGGCCCAGATAGCTCAGTTGGTAGAGCAGCGGACTGAAAATCCGCGTGTCGGTGGTTCGAATCCGCCTCTGGGCACCATCCCCTCTTCTCTCGACAGTCTTTTTCGCCGAAGCCTCTACGCTTACGCCTCGGCAACCAGCTGAAATCCTTGCTGATTTCGGCGCGCAAAGCGCGGATGGTCGGGTTTTGTGGAATTTCGGCGCAATTGGTCCAACGAGGCGGGGGGCTGGTATTTTAGCTGGTATTGGAGATCCTGATGGTATCGATGCAGCCAAATGGAGGTCCCGAAAATGGCCCTTTCCGACGTAAAATGCCGAAATGCCCGACCCGTTTCCAAGCTCGTGAAATTGTCTGATGGTGGCGGGCTCCAGCTTTGGGTTCAGACTACCGGATCTCGCCTATGGCGCCTCGCGTATCGTTTTGGCGGCAAGCAGAAGCTTCTGGCATTGGGCAGCTATCCCCTCATCTCCCTCGCTGAGGCACGCGAGGCGCGCGATACCGCCAAACGTCTCCTCCTACGTGGCATCGACCCCGCACAGGAGCGTAAGTCGCAAAAGGCTTCGGCAGAGGACACCTTTCGCTCAATCGCGGAAGACTATGTCGACAAGCTGAAGAAGGAGGGACGTGCCGACCGGACCATCACTAAGGTCAAATGGTTGCTCGACTTTGCCTATCCAACGTTTGGGGACAAAAGTGTTCGGGAGATCGATCCGGCCACAATTCTTGCCGCTCTCCGCAGCGTGGAGGTTCGCGGTCGATACGAGTCAGCTAGGCGACTGCGCTCCACCATCGGCAGCGTGTTTCGGTATGCAATCGCAACCGCACGCGCCGATACAGATCCAACGATCGCCCTGAGGGGCGCACTCGTCGGTCCGACGGTCACGCCGCGTGCCGCGGTTACCGATCCAAGGGCATTGGGAGGCTTGCTGAGGGCGATCAAGGCATTCGACGGACAGCCTACAACCCGAGCCGCCCTGAAGCTGATGGCCCTGCTGTTTCCCCGCCCCGGCGAACTGCGCGCGGCCGGATGGGACGAGTTCGATTTCGAAAGCTCCGTGTGGAGCATCCCTGAAGGACGCATGAAGATGCGACGGCCGCACCGCGTACCTCTTTCCAGGCAGGCCGTCAGCGTCCTGACCTCACTTAGAGAAATCTCTGGTGGTGGATCGCTGTTGTTTCCTAGCGTTCGATCGGGATCGCGTCCGATTTCCGACAACACGCTTAACGCTGCCCTTCGCCGTATGGGCTATGGCAAAGAAGAAGCTACCGCGCACGGTTTTCGAGCAACGGCATCAACTCTGCTAAACGAATGCGGAAAGTGGCATCCGGACGCCATTGAGCGGCAACTGGCCCACATTGAGAACAACGACGTTCGTCGCGCCTACGCCCGGGCAGAGCACTGGGAAGAGCGCGTCAGGATGATGCAATGGTGGGCCGATTATCTGGATGAACTCGAGAGCAAAAACCCGCGGGCGATTTTCATTTCGAGCCCAACAGCGGCTTTTCAGCGGCCGCCGATACGAACCTCCAACCTCCGGAAATCATCCTGACGGTCGAATGGTTATCAAAACTGGACGGCCAAATGGACACCCGAAGGGTCCTACATTGCCAACCGTTATGGCGCCAGCAAGCACACCGGCCTTGTCGAAGACCTCAGGCGCGTAGGCGTCGAAATGGAACCACCATTCGAACACTTTCCACGGCTTGTAGATCGGCCAGCCGGCTGCAACGAACCAGGGCGCTCCGAGTGGCGGCTGATGGCCTAGCATGTGAGCGCACCATTGCGTTGCTGCCCAGACGCTGGAAACGACGATTGCGAACACGACGGCGATCTGCCCGATTAGCAGCTTGGTGGGCGTCATTGGCTTGCTCCGCGGCACCGACCCGCGGACAAATCATCGTGTCGCGCGGTGGGAACCGAAATGCAGCTTTCGTACGAGACCGTCCCAAAAGACGTGGACCCAAGTCAGATTCTGAATGCGGCATCAGCGAGCGCGCCGGGCCGCAATTAAGATCCCGTGTATAGCGACCTAACGCCCTCGAACGTCAAAATCTCCCAATCGGCGGGATTCAAAGCGCGGAACTGGGATTCGTAGACGGAGCCCTCTGCCCGCCGCTCAAGAGCATACATGGTGTTAGAAAGGGTAGCATAAACCCATTTTCGATCGGATCTCTCCTGGAAAGACGACTCGGCGATCATCGCTGATAGAATTTCGACGAGCGATATTCTCGTCTTCTTAGCACTCATGCGATCGAAGAGAACTTCATCTCGGTCGATTTGCTCTGCAGCTCTCATATCAAAACATGTGGCCAAATTCTCGCCATTGTAATAATCGCGCCTGACCTCGAACCCTCGACCATAAAGGCGTAATGCTTTATCCAAGTAAACCCGATCTTTTCTGAGCAACCAGAGCCGTTTGTAGACCGCTCCGGTGATCCCCAGCGTCTCGGGATCGTTAGAATCTTCAGGTTGGAGCTGATCTATGATCCGTAGGGCGCTAAGTAAGGCTTCTTCCTCGGTGGGAAGCTTGGTTTTGTAAGTCGCGAGAGCATATTGCTGTCGAAATGACGCTTCCTCAGGCTTAAGCTCGCAGGCTCTAGCGAAAGCAGCTGCTGCAGCCTTCATATCACTTCGTTCGAAAGCCTCCCGGCCTTCCCGCAAAACGCTGCTCAACGCCTCATGATGTTCTTCCGCTTCGTCAAGCAATTCGGCATATTCTTCATCGGACAGTCGAGGGCGCCGTAGCTTCGGCAAGAAGGTATATACAGGGCTGTCTGGAGTTGTCGATGCCATTGCCTTCACGATGAGGTCCGCCAGCTCGTTGCTGGCGCGAATGGCCTCGCGGTTGCCGATATCCTCGCCTAGATGCTTATAGTGAAACGTGTTGATGTGATTGAGGTCGAAATGCAGTTTGCCTTGATCCTCCTTCATTATAACCGTCGTATTGGGCCTAAGCGCATGCCGCACGCCTAGCTCATAGACCGCGTTCACGTTGCCTGTCGAAATGTCAGCTACAACCACATCTGCGCGCAGAAGCAGGTCATACATGGAGACGTCAATGACACCACTTCCATTGATATCGGTAGCACGGATTGCTCGGAGACCCGCCCTCTCGGCCGCCGGCTTGATTATGGCATCAAATGTCGCGTCAAGGTCAAGCGTTCGGCCGCTTTCATAATCAGTCTTTTTGCCAAATCCCATTACGACAAAGCATACTGGGCGCACATCAACATTGTGTTCTACGGTCTGCATATGGAACCCAGTCCTATTTGGATCATCTTACGCAACAAAACGCGCCACGGCATCTTATCGAGGCACTACTCCACTGGCTTATTTTGCGCATCGTCTAAGGTGGTTTTTCCCTCTTTGAATCCTGCGTTGGAGAAATTTCGTATGGAAATCGTAGGCGGTCTCTATCGGGAGCTATGCCTTCACCCGTCGTGGAATGTTGTTTTGGGTTCCGGCGGGCGAGCGGCCCGCGCTCTGTTACGTCTATCGCCTGAAAGCCAGCTGCACTGCTATTTCGAAAGCGAGAGCAGCTTCGATCGAGTTCGGCAGGATCTGGCAATCCGGGCAACCTTTGCCGGTCGAAGTACCCCAATCGTATTTGCCTATTTCCACCCCCTATCTCGCCCCCTTCTTCAGCCCCCGATAGCAGAAATTGAGAGAATGCCGGCTATCACGGTTGACGGTGACGCCGTGCTGCGTTTTGGTTTTGTCGAAGGCGACGCGGTCATTTCGGCCGATAGAGCGGTTTATGATCCTCAAGGCACTGACAACGTCATTCCGTTTCATGAGAATGGTTCACGTGCCAACGAATTGGCGCTGGTACTCAATGAACAAGAACTCCTTGCCGCAGCTCGAACCAGTAACCTGATGGATGGCGCAGCTGCGATGCTGATGGATCAACGCACTGCTTGCGTCATTGTGAAGAGAAGCGTCAAAGGTGCTGTCGTGTTCTCCCACGGCTCGGCGCCATCTGTCGTACCTGCATTTCTCAGCAAACGCGTCTTCAAAATTGGGACGGGCGACATATTTTCCGCTGCGTTCGCACACTATTGGGCCGAGGCTAAACATAACCCGCACGATGCCGCCTGCTTGGCCTCCATGCACGTCGCCTCCTATTGCGACAATCCTTTTGCGCCGCTCAATTCGATCGCTCCGGGCGAAGCGGTCGAAAAACGTCCCATAAGTGACACGGGAAACGTGCTTCTACTAGGGGCCATAGACACTTTGGGACGGCGCTACACAGTTGAAGAGGCCCGATTTGGCCTGATGGAACTCGGTTTGAATGTAATTTGCCCGGCCCTGGTGGCAGTCGATTTTGAGACGGCGCAGCCTTCGACCGTTCTGGTGTTGGTAGACGGCATTGACCAGGATGGGATTCGACTGGCCAAGCGGCTCAACAGCGACGGTGTGCGGTGCGTCGCACTAGTGGAGGCTAAATCCTTAGAGACTCTTTTTTCTGATTTTACGAACTGCGAAACAACCGACGACTTTTCAACGGCGCTGTACTTGGCCGGATGGAGTGCCTAACTCCACGAATTCTGCAAACGAGCGTTGCGCGGCCAACTGCATAGATCTACAGCTGCGACTGTTCACGTTGCGATTCGGAGGGGACGTGGCTGATATCTATTTAATTTACGCAAAAGAAGATCGAAATCGGATCGCAAAGTTATTCGAATTCTTTTCACAGACCTGGAGCGTGTGGTGGGACCAAATGATCCGCCATCGCTTTGCGATCGAGATTGAAGAGGAAATCAAGAAGGCCCGGTGTGTGCTTGTCTTCTGGTCTGAGGCATCTCGGCGGAAGGATACGGTACGTGATGAGGTGCGCCTCGCCGAGAAGAACGAAGTGCCGGTCGTCTCTGTCACCTTGGACGGAAGCGACGCGGCGTATGGCTTCGGCGGCTATTCAAACAGCGATCTGTCTGCGTGGGACGAGCGGCAGGATCATCCCGATTTAAAGATGCTGGTCAATCGGATTAACGCGGTTGTGCCAACCCGCAATCGGCCGAAGCGGCCCGCTTCTCTTACTGGGTTAGATCTGCCGTGTCTTTTCCTGTCTACTTCTTCGTTCGAAACGCAGCTAAAACCGAGCGAGGCAGTCAAGGCGCTAAATGTTTCACGATACCCTACGCTCCTGGTGTCAGCATGGGACCTAGTTTCGCGGCGCAGGCCAGAGCAATTGAGATCAGCGTTGGAGGAATACCGTAAGAACGGCGGATTTGTGCTTGTGGATTCCGGAAACTACGAAGCCTCACGGCTTACCAACAAGCGGTGGAAACCTTCCGATCTGGCCGCAGCTTTGAGCAATACCTCATACGACTGGATCTTTTGCTTCGACGACATGCGGCCAAGCAAAAAACCCGACGTCGCCGCCCGATCGATCATAAACGCCGTTGAGCGCGACCGGTCAGCGACATGCCTGAAGACTCTACCGGTTGTCCATGCGCCAAAAAAGGCATCGGGAGGGCATGATATTGAGGTGCTCATTGATACGGTTGTTGGGGTCGCACAAGGGCTGCAGCCAGAGTTGATAGGCATTCCGGAGCGGGAGCTTGGAGCTGGCCTCCTCCAGCGCTGTCGGACAATGATGGCGATTAGAGCTAGGCTCGGTCAGCTTCCGTTCTATCAGCCGGTTCACCTCCTCGGCACCGGTAACCCGTGGAGCATCGCGATTTTGACTGCAGCGGGCGCGGACACCTTCGATGGCCTCGAATGGTGTAGGGTTGTCGTTGACATGGAACACGACCGCCTTCACCACTTCCAGCATTACGACTTTTTCAACTTTCAGACGGGAGTAGCTGATTCTCCAGTTACGCGCGCAGCCTTCCTCGACGACAAGATCGACTTCGCGGGGAAGGTCGCCTTCCACAACATCGACTATTACAGTGCCTTTATGCGCGAACTGCGGAGCGCCATTTCGAACAATCGGCTGGAAGCCTTCGTCGCTGAACGGATTGGGAAAGCGGCCGCGCAACAATTGAACCGAGAGGTAGAAGGTTTGTTCCGATGAAAGCCTTCTCTGCCGCACAGCTGTCTATCGCCGTCTGCGCCATCTGCCCGGAGATCGAGACCCGGATCGCAATGAATCCAGAAGCAATGAGCGAGCGGCGGATGTGGTGGGAACTTTCAGCGTGCGTTCTGAGCAGTCAAGTTCCGTACGTGCTCGCCGCCAACGCTGCCTCTGCGATCGATGCCCAGGGAATTCTGCATGAGAGGGATTTTGACGATGAGCTCACCGACCATCTAACCAGCATACTCAGGAGCCCCGGGGGGGGGCGGAGTTATCGGTTCCCTGTTGCCCGTGCTCGGCAGTTGGCGGTCACGAAGCGACGCGTAGCCGACCAGTTCGGAACGCTCGGATCCCTTTTGACAGTGTCTGAAAGCCCTGATGCGGTTCGACGTTGGTTGGTTGAAAGCGCCCCTGGACTTGGTCCGAAGCAGGCGAGCATGTTTTTGAGAAATGTAGGAGCCAGCTACCAGCTCGCTATCCTAGATCGGCACGTATTAGAATACATGCGGCTGATTGGCCTCCGAACTGCGCAGTCAAAGCCGCTTACCACCATGAAGCAATACCGGCGCGACGAAGAAAGCATGCGTGACCATGCTCACGACCTTGGATTTCCCGTGGGAATCTTGGACTGGGCAATCTGGATTGTAATGAGAGTGGCAAAGAGGCAGGAAGGGGCCAGGATATGAGCATCGTAACGTTGGTATCGGGCGGCCTCGACTCAACGCTTGTCGCAACATTGGCTCGAGAGGAGGGCCTCTCTCAGTATCCCCTCTTCATTGATTATGGGCAACGGTCGAGAGATCGGGAACTTGCCGCGTGCAAAGGGGCGATGGCGAGGCTCGGTCTTCCAGAGCCAAAGATCGCAGACCTATCAGGCTTCGGATCGCTCGTTCGGTCGGGTTTGACGGACCCCTCGCTGGATATCGTCAGCGATGCGTTCACCCCTGGTCGCAACCTACTTTTCCTTCTTGTCGCTGCCGCCTTCGCCTTTCAGAAGAATGCCGATGCCGTGTCAATTGGCCTGCTCCATGAGGAAACCAGTCTTTTCCCAGATCAAACATCGGCCTTCCTCTCGGATGCGGAGAGCATGATCGAACGCAGCATGGGCCGAACCATCAGAGTGTTGGCGCCCCTCTCGCAGTTCCACAAAATCGACGTTGTGGAGCTTGCCCGACTCAAAGGGATAGTAGGCACCTATTCCTGCCACGAAGGCGGCGAACAAGCGTGCGGTGAGTGCATTGCGTGCAACGAATTCAAATTCGGAAGGGCTGAATAATGGGCGGAGGAGGAGGAGGAAATTGGAACCGCCTGGGAGACGTTCGATCTCTGGAGGAGAAAGCGAAAGCCGCTCTCGCTGGCGGAAAACGGAACGTCTTCATCAGCTTCGCGACCGAAGACATGGCCGAGGTAAATCTGCTGCGCGGTCAAGCCAAGAACGAAAACAGCGATATTGAGTTCAACGATCATTCAGTTCGCGAGCCGTATGACAGCGAACGGGCGGACTACATCAAGAGCAAGATTACCGAACGGATAACGCGGTGTTCGACCACTGTGGTGTACGTTTCTGAAAGCACGGCGCAAAGCCGCTGGGTCCGCTGGGAGGTCGAAAAGAGCTTGGCTCTCGGAAAGACTGTGATCGCGACACATGCAGGTCCGGCGTCATCCGCGTTGATCCCAACATGGCTTGCTCATCCGGCGATAAAGGTGGTGCCGTGGAGCAAGCTGGCGACCGAACTGAAATGATCCGAAAATCCCCCTTGGACCACGATCACCGGGACCGATTATGAAGTACCCCGTATTGTACGAAAGCGCTAACGATGCATCCAACAGAAGCCAATGGTGGTTTCTAGCGCTCGTGCGCCTTGAATATTTTCTGCTGTTGGTCGCTGCGATGTTTTCGCTCGGTTGGAGTTCCAGCCGTGCCTACTTTGCTGCGTACGCTGGGTTCTTCGCATGTTCGATGATGGTGATGGTCTATCGCTCCATGAAGAAACCTGAACGAACGTGGTATCAGGCGCGGGCGCTCGCCGAGTCGGTGAAGACCCTTACGTGGCGGTTCGCTATGCGCGCCGAGCCGTTCGACGATGTCAGGTCAAGCGACGCTCGCCGCGACTTTCGCGATTTGCTTGGAGAGGTGCTTAAGTCCAATCACTCCGTCAGCGACGCACTTGTCGGTCTACAGTCGACAGGAGATCAGCTTCCTGACGAAATGCAGGAAATGCGTGAGAGAGACTTGGAGGAACGGCGGCAGTGTTATCTTAAGAAGCGAATTGCGGATCAGCGAGAATGGTACGGGAGGAAGGCTCTGGCTAACAAGGCTGCGGCACGCCGTTGGCTCGTCATTTCGTGCACGGCTTACGCGCTCGGTCTGATTTTTATTGTAGCGCGCGTTGTTGACCCATCATCGGAAGGTTGGCCGACGGAGCCGCTTGTTGTGTTCGCGTCAGCCGTAGTCGGGTGGACGCAAATCAAGAAATTCAATGAGCTGGCGGCGGCATACACCCTAACGGCTCAGGAGATCGGCCTGGCGGAGGTCTTGATCCGAGATGCTGCAACTGCAGCAGCGTTTTCCGCCGCGGTCAACGAAACCGAGCTTGCGTTTTCTCGCGAACATACTCAGTGGGCTGCACGCCAACAGCAGGGGGGCTGAGATGACGTCGCATACAGATCTGACTTACGTCATTTTCGACGGTGACAACGATGGTTGGGCTTATCGGTACATGAGAGGCTGGCAGGCAAACGAGAAGATCGACTTCAACTTCTTGGATGCACACGATCTCGACAGCATGACAAGCAGCGCTCAGAGCGAAGGGTACGTCAAGCGGAATTTGAGGGAGCGAATGCGTCAGTCTTCGGCCGTGATTGTGCTGATCGGCGAGAAGACCAAAAATCTTTACCGTTTTGTACGTTGGGAACTGGAATTCGCGCTCTCTCTTGACCTTCCGATCGTAGCGGCCAATCTGAACGAAAGCCGCGAGCAGGATACTAATTGTCCAAGCATCGTCCGAGACCAATGCGTTCTGCACGTCCCATTCAAGATGCGGGCAATCCGATTTGCATTAGATAATTGGCCAGACGAATATCGGCGTCTAAGCCAAGCACAGAGAAGCGAGGGAGCGAGGCACTACAACTCCGTTGTATACAAAGGGTTGGACTTGTAGCAACGGGGTCAACCAACGGTATACGGAGATCGTCGCGACTCAACGGCAGCAGTCTATGAAACGCCAGGCCCTCTCCTTTGCTGACCGATGTCCCAAGAAATCCTCTTTCCGCTCACGATCCCGGATCCCGCCTTGCCGAGGTGCCGCTCGAGCACCGGCCGCCATGGCACCAGTGTGAACCGCGCGACTTTTCAACGACGGCATATTTCCTCTGGCAAGCGCGACGGAGCGGCGGAGCCTATCTCCTTCGCGATGGCGTCCACATTGCGCAACCGGAAGCACTCGACAACAGTATCGTGCGCGTCAACCCGTCGGCCCGCAAGCGCGGCTACTTTCATTCAGTATCCAATGATCGCTGATTTGAGAGCCGCCACAATTCTATCGCGGGTGAAGCTGGTGGCCCATGCGGTACCGACCCCCAGAAGCCCCGACGGCGTCGTGTAGAGGCTCGATAGCTTAACAGCCGCTAACTTTAGCCTTACGTCCGATTGCCTTGCTCTTTCAATTTCCCAAGTCATCCACTTGCTCGTCGAACTTTTTTCACCCACGATCACAAGAAGATGGGATGACTCCTTCATCTTCTTGGTCAAGGACGATTTTATTACTGGAGCGTCGTCGCTGTCTATTGCAACATTCGGTCCGCGACTGTCGAATTCAAAATCAAAGTCTGGATTAGCATCCCAAGCCTGCAAAAGGCGCTTGTAATGGGCGTCCTCAGAGTGATCGTAGCTTACAAATGTTCTCGCCGTAGACATGACAGCCCCCTCTCGTTTATTATTACAGCATCGGCGATTCACACCGCAAAATCAACCGCGGAAGACTCTGCAGGCAATACCGGGGTCAAATGACGTGGAAGGCTGCCTTAGAGTCCGTGTCGGAGTTGGTCAGGGCGACCTGCTTCCGAGACACCTTTCGAAGAGGCAGAGTCCGGCTCACCTAACTCTAGATTCCGTGTGATTGCCTATTCTATAAACCCTCCGTCAAGATTGCAGCGGCGACAAGCTACCCAAACATTATGCGCCCGCCCAATCGAACCTGAAATCACACAGTCGGCGGACTTGCGCGGAGTGGGTCAATTTTGCACGCGGCCAGTGAGCAGCGCGTGAAAGAGCAAATGAATAGGCGTGTCGCCAATATTTTCGCATTGCTCTAATCGATTATAGTTGTGAAGAGCGATTTCAGCCCGTTTACTTGCCGCTTAAGTCACGCATAAAAGATGGGTAGCACCGATTCGGTAGCTTATCCCCTATCTTTCGCGTACTCGCGGCCCGTGGCGCCGTGTGGACGATTGAAGATCGCCGGTCTCACTAGCAGGTGGGCACAAGGCTTGGGGCGGTTGGCAAGCCACAGGAGTAGGACAATGTCGAAGGATTCGGATAAGGGCGATAATCACGGCGGCGGGCCAGGCAAGATCGAGATTTCAGTGGTGGTGAACGGCCAGCCCACGCAGGTCGAAGCCAATCCCAACCAGCCGCTGCACGTCGTTCTTACCAAAGCCCTTGAAAACACGCAGAACGTCGCCCAACCGGCCGAGAATTGGGAATTGAAGGATGAGGCCGGCAACTTGCTCGACGTCGACAAGAAAGTTGGCGATTTCGGCTTCGCGAATCCCGTGACCTTGTACCTCAGCCTGAAGGCGGGCGTCGCAGGTGCCTGAACCCCAAACCGTCGATCCTGTGGTCTCCCGAGCGAAATTCGATCGGGAGATCGGCTGGTTCCTTGGACAAGCGGGCGTTTATCGGGCGCATGGATGCTTCCTGATCGAAGCAGTCTTCCCGAGCGCCTTCTTCATCTTT
Organism: Mesorhizobium sp. B283B1A; assembly: GCF_020165735.1. NCBI lineage: Bacteria > Pseudomonadati > Pseudomonadota > Alphaproteobacteria > Hyphomicrobiales > Phyllobacteriaceae > Mesorhizobium > Mesorhizobium sp. B283B1A. The sequence goes on along the minus strand of NZ_JAIUIQ010000025.1, from coordinate 68,798 downwards.
GCGCCGCCGAAGTTAAAGCCACAGGTAATCGGTGCAGCTGTCGAGATCGACTTTTCCAATTACGACCTCCGACCTCCATCGGTGGTCTTCGTCGACCCATTTAAGCGCCAGCCGATTGCCCGCAAGGATCTACAACTTAAGATGCTGAGACGGTCGCCGCTACCCGGACCCCCGACGGAGATTGTTCCGGTCTTGCCGCAGAACACCGTGCAGCTGCAGCTGACGGACTTCATCCAGGCCAATAGTATGGAACACGCGCCCTTCCTCTGCATGGCAGGCGTGCGGGAATACCACGACAATCCAGCCCATTCAGGTGATTCATGGCTTCTCCACCGGGGTTCTGGAGAAGGCTGTTTGGCCTTCATCCTGTACCAAATAATCAAATACGGACTCACTCCAGTAGAGCAGCTTCAGCTTCAAATTTCAGTGGTGGGGCTGGCAGCACCCCTGCCAGCCATCCCGGAATGACCGCTCTGGAGGCCGTCAGTACAGTTGACCTCCCCCGAGACTGTGTGTCCGCTGTACAGGCGCATTTGCGCTCTGTTGGACAGCAGGGCCATGAAGGCATGGCGCTCTGGGTCGGCGTTCAGCAAGAACAGCACTTTGCCGTAACAGAAGCGGTTATCCCGGCGCAACGTCACATCCGCACGAGCGACGGCGTATGCGTGATGGTTCCTGCCGAAGAACTGCACCGGCTCAATGTTTGGCTCTACAGACGTGGCCTGACGCTCCTGGCGCAGATTCATAGCCATCCGGGCCGGGCCTACCATTCGACGACCGATGACGCCTACGCGATAGCAACCACGGTGGGGTGCCTGTCGCTAGTGGTGCCGAATTTCGCGCGCGATCCCTTCGATCTTGCTCGGGTCGCTGCCTATCGACTTGACGCGGAGGCGAACTGGAATGAGGTCGCGCCCGCAGCCCTGATGCGAATGATCACGATAACGAGCTGACGATGACCCTTGCTAATTTCATCGACCGCGCTGCTACGGCAGCATCTCAGGTCCTGACCGACTTTCATCTGGGTGACTTCAAGGCAGCTCTCGAAAAGCAGGTCGTGGCCATCGCTTTCGACAATCAGGCGGCCTCGTGCGCCGAAGGCCAGGCGACGCTGGATCTTGCGGTGAGGTTGCTCGCCAGACTCTATCCGGTTCTGGCAATACTCCCCTTGGACAGCGCAGCGAGTTCTCAAGCCCAAGCGCTAGAGCGCCTGGCAAAGTCGATCAATCCAAGAATCGGCATCCGGCGTTCCGGCAAGTTCGCGACGGTCGGCATCGTTGCAGGGGCGACGCGCCCATCACTTCGGTGCCCAACCTTCTTCATTGGATCGGACGGCTGGGCAGCAAAGCTGTCGCATACGGACCCGGTGAGCTCCGGCTCGAGTTTGCTGCCCTATGGAGCTGGGGCCGCCAGTTGCTTCGCCGCCGCCAACGTCTTTCGAACGATCTTCGCCGCCCAGCTGACCGGCGCCGAGTCGGACGAAAACATCGATCTCTCCTTATACAGCTATAACAAGACCAAAGTACGCGACGCAGGCCCGACCAAGTTTAGTGTCGACCTTGGTGAAATGCACTTCGTTGGGCTGGGCGCGATAGGCCATGGCTCGCTTTGGACGCTGGCGAAGCAACCCGACCTTTCGGGTCGGCTGCATGTAGTCGATCACGAAACGATCGAGCTCTCAAACCTGCAGCGCTACGTATTGGCCGGCCAGGCAGAGGTCGGCATGTCCAAGGCGGTCCTTGCAACCACCGTCCTTCGATCGACCGCTCTCGAGGTCGAGGCGCATCCGCTGAAGTGGGCAGAATATGTTGCGCGCCGCGGCGACTGGGTCTTCGACCGAGTGGGTGTGGCGCTTGACACCGCTGCCGACCGTCTGGCGGTCCAAGGTGCTCTGCCCCGATGGATCGCGAACGCCTGGACGCAGGAGCACGACCTCGGCATCTCACGGCACGGTTTCGATGACGGCCAGGCTTGCCTTTGTTGCATGTACATGCCGTCCGTGAAATCCAAGGACGAGCACCAACTGATTGCCGAGGAACTCGGACTACCGGATGCACACGAGCAGGTGAAAACGCTGCTGCAGACCAATGCCGGCGTTCCTGACGACTTTGTAGCTCGAGTGGCCACAGCGATGGCGGTCCCCTTTGAGCCGCTCGCCCCGTTTGTTGGCCAGCCGCTGCGTTCCTTTTATCAGCAGGCTATCTGCGGCGGTCTGGTGTTCCAGCTTAGCGGCGGCAGTCGTCTCGTACGGGCCGTGGTTCCAATGGCCTTTCAGTCAGCGCTTGCCGGGATTATGCTTGCCGCGGAGCTGGTCAAACATAGTGCGGGCTTTCCTATGAGCTCGACGACGAGCACCCGCGTCAATCTCCTTCGACCTCTTGGACCTCACCTGCACGATCCCAAGGCCAAAGATTCCAGCGGCCGCTGCATCTGTAGTGACGAGGATTTCATTGCCGCGTATCGGAGCAAATACGGCGAACAGCTAAACAACGTGTCCGCCGCCTAAGCTAAGCACAGTCTCCGTTACGCACGGCGGGGCGACGGGTTGTGTGCGATGACGCCGTATAGCGCCACTATGACACGCTCGGCCCGCTCCTCTGCCGCTCGATAGTCCAGGAAATCCCCTCCCTGCGCATGATCCCGGACACCTCCTTGCCGATGTGCCGCTCGAGCACCGGCCGCCATGGCACCAGTGTGAACTCGCGCGACTTTTTAACGACGGCATATTTTCCGCTGGCAAGCTCGATCGATCGGCGCAGCGTTCCTTCGATTCGATCGCCACTCCGCGCTTCGGTATAAGTGAGCCCGAGCTCGTCCGACAGCTGCCGGGCAACACGGTTCAGTTCGCGCTGGCGCAACATCGAAAGCATGTTGGCGCGGTAAATGATCCGATCCTGCTCTTCATGCGAGAGGCCCTGCGCCATCAGCCACTGCCGCCGACGGGCTTGCGCCTCCTGGACTTCACGCCCGAACCCAGAGTCGCGGAACGCCGCCGGTCTCTCCGCAACCAGCTCCCGGTCGATCCAGGTGGCACCGTCAAAGCGGACCTGCTGCTCCAGTGGCATAGAGGAGAGCTTGTCGACGGCAACAGGCTCGGCCCTGGCCCGTTGGCGCTCGTAACCTCCGACGCGCTCGAGATGGCCCGGGGCGATGATCCACGTGCCGTTCGGCTTGCGCTCGACGCCCCCGGTGGCGCGGCGGATCGCCTCTAGGCGGCGAACATGGGTTTCGGCAAAGCGTTCGGTGGCGGAGGGATCATACTTGAGGTGAATGTCGATGCTGTAGCGACCATCGTGGGCGGCCGCGATCCCGGCAATCGCCCGATCGACTTGCCTGGGCTCGGTATTCCTCGGCGCGACACGCACGATGCAGCCGTAGGGCGTCGGTTCCGTCGCCTCGCCTCCAGGCCAGCCGAAACAGGTTGTCCTTGGCTAGGCGCGCAGCGATCCGGTAGCCGCTGCTCAGTTTCGCGCCCTGGATTTGCCGCTGGAAGGACGAGCGGCGATCCTCGATGCGCGATAGCAGCGGTCGATATAGAACCGTACTCCCCTGCATCGCCAGCACGCGGGAAGCCCGGATGCGTATCGAGCCAAGCCTGGATGCCTTCCTGGACCATGCCGAGCGACAGCTCGTCGAAATTTCGCTCCATCCCGGGATGGTTGGACAGGAAGATCGATCGCTTCCATTGCCAGATACAGGTCGACGCGGACGGTATGCGCCATGATATCGACGCGCCGGCGCCGAGCAGCAGCATGTGGCCCACCTCGGTGTTGACGGAGATCGAACGGACGAACGCGTCGAGGGGAAGGATGCTATCATCACGACCGGCGGTGCGGGCGAGGGTATGATCCTGATGGTTCATCGTCACTCCGCCAGCTCGAGCAAATGGCCAAATGGTTAGGCGCTCTGCGCGATTCCTTCCAGTATTGCCACTCGGAGCATGCTGTTCGAATCGGATAGTTTCATCCCACATCAGATAATCCGCGAGAGCGCCGCAAGAATCGCAGCAGTAGCGTTGTCGGGATGGCACTCCGAGTGTCGGCTTTCGTCAAGGTGGAACCACAGCTTCTCGCGACTCAATCCCAAGACCTGTCAGTCCGCTCCCGTGAAGAGTTTCGGGCGCCGGCAGGCGTACGCAAAAACCCTGCGCGACGTCTGAGTAGTGGCTCACGGATCGCCAGCTCAGCGAAAAGCCGTCCGCCGACTTGCCCATGGCTTGCTCTCCTGCCGGAATGCATCCGTAGACAAGTTGCTGCCAGCTTATACCGAACGAACTAGTCAGGCCGCTTCCGCTTAAAGCCCTTTCCTTCTAAGTCGGCACGATCTCCTCGCTGCGAAAGGGCAACAAGGATGCAGCTTTGTGCTTCGACAACAACACGCCACGAGTCTCAGAAGCGAGACCGCGTCCATGAAGAGTGATGCAATTTCTTATCCCCCACGAGGTCTAACTCGTGAGGAAGCTGCTCGCTACATCGGTGTCGGATCAACGCTTTTTGATGAAATGGTTGCCGATGGCCGCATGCCGAAGCCCAAGCGCATCAATAGCCGCGCTGTCTGGGATCGTGTGGCCCTCGACATGGCTTTCACCTCGTTGCCCGATAAAGATGGTGATCTTCAGGAACTGCTGGAAAGAAGCAACCGGGACAGTGAAAGAAGAAGATAAATACGCTATTTGCGTATGCGCCGTAGGCGTAGTATGAGCATTGCCGGGCGAAAGGCACGACATGAACGAGAATGAGAAACTTGCGCAGGACGTGAAAGCCTGGCGGGCCAAGGAAGGATTCACTGCAGAAGCCGCGGCCAAGGCATTAGGAATACCAAGGCGCACGTTTGAGGGCATCGAGCAAGGAAGAGGCTTCCCCTATCCGCTCCTGCTGCGCGTTGCCATGGAAAGCAATGCTCTTTCGCTTACGGGAGTGCAGGAGAAAACGCACCGTAAGGATTAGCTGCGGCAGAACTGCCGGAGGAGGATTTTGATGGCCAGACCCTATAAGGATGCCCGCTACCCCGGCGTCTCTTCGCGCGTCAAGAACGGCCGGATCGTTTATCGCTATCGGGTAAAGGGCATGCCCGAAATCCGCCTTCCGGGTAAGCCCGGCGATCCCGAGTTCGAGGCCGCTTACGAGAAGGCCACGCAGGGCCAACACAAGAAGGCAGCTATCATCGATTTACCCGGTCGGGCATTGCCAAAAACTTTTGGCCATGCCGCGCGCCGGCTTGAAACGACAATGGAGTGGCTCGATTTTGATGAAGCGACGCAGCGGAAGAATGCGCGACTGATTGAGCGTTTTCTTAATCTGCGGGTCGATCCAAATTACCCACTCACTTGGCGCGATACTCCGGTGCAACATCTCGACGCGGATCGGCTTCGCGCCATTATCGAAAGCATCTTCAGGAGCAACCGCACAGTCGCCAAACATATGCTGGTTGCCATCAAGAAGCTTTTATGGGTCGCGACCGATGTCGAGAAATGGATAAAGCCGCAGGATGATCCTTCACTGTCAATTCGCGTACGCGTGCCCAAATCGACCAAGAACCCGGCTTGGCCAATTGCGATCCGAGAAAAGTACGAGGAGCGGCATCCGATCGGAACGCCGGCTCGGACGTGCTACGCGCTTGGTTTCTGGCTCGGCAACCGACGAGGCGACATCGCTGACCTTGAATGGGATGATCTCGTGACCGAGGAGATCGAACTGTTCGACGGTTCCTTGGCATTGATCGAGGCGTTCGCCTTCCGACAGAAGAAGAACCGAAATCGTCATGGCGGACGGGAGATGTTTATCCCGGTGGTGGACAAACTGGCGGCTGCGCTAGACCCGCTTGACCGCTCGAAGGGTGGAACCGTCTTGAAGAATGGCTATGGCAACCCGTTTTCAGAAAAGAGCCTGACAGGCATGATGCAGCATTGGGCACGACAGGCCGATATTCCTGACGGCTATACGCTTCACGGCCTGCGCCGTACCTTCGGCACCTACCTCGCTGAATGCAACATCCAGGCCCGGGCCATCATGGACGCCATGGGGCATTCCTCCATGACGGTGACGGATGACTACGTGCGTGAGGCCAACAAGAAGCGGATCGCGGTTGATATTGCTCGCGCGATCAACGAGCGCGAGGCCAAACGCGACGCCATGAAGCGACGGGCAAACCTCCGCATCGTCAGATAATCACACCGAGTCGGAACAAACCGGGACCACGGCCCTTGTTTTGGCCCATAATGGACCCAAAACGTTTTGGGCCGAGGGCACTTTTCCGAAATAAAATCAATGGTCATGGTGGGCCCGGAGGGACTCGAACCCCCAACCAAGCGGTTATGAGCCGCCGGCTCTAACCATTGAGCTACAGGCCCCACGTGCGCTGGATTAATGTTTTTCGCATCGCGGCACAAGGCTTTCCCGACGGGCTTCCGCAGATCGCCCAAATCAACCCATAATCGCGCTCTACGCGACGCTTGCGACCTGATCGCAGACCAAGGAGATTTTCATGACCAGACATTTTTTGCCCCTCGCGCTCGCCGCTGCAGTCGCTTTTCCGGCGATGGCTGGAGCCACCGATTTGCCGACGCCGCCCCGTATCATCGTGTCGGGTGAAGGCGAAGCAACCATTGCTCCCGACCTGGCCCTTTTGACGCTGAGCGTCATGCGCGAGGCCAAGACCGCGCGCGCGGCGCTCGACGCCAACAACGACGCCATGGCCGCGGTGATCGCTGCGATGAAGGCGGCCGGCATCAAGGACCGCGATCTGCAGACCGCGGGCATCCAGATCAATCCGCGCTACAACTACACCAACAAGCCGGACGGCAGCCAGGAGGCCGAACTCGTCGCCTACCAGGTGACAAACACGCTGTCGGTGCGCGTGCGCGACGTCGACAAGACAGGCGAGATCCTCGACAAGGCGGTGTCGCTCGGCGTCAACCAGGGCGGCGGCATCGCCTTCACCAACGACAATCCGGCGGCCACCGTCACGGAAGCACGTAAGAAGGCGGTCGCCGACGCCATGGCCAAGGCCAAGACGCTCGCCGAGGCGGCCGGCGTCAGCCTCGGCCGGGTACTCGAGATCACGGATCAGAACATCAGGCCGGCGCCAATGCCGATCAACGCCAAGGCCTTCGATGCCGCGGCCGGCGCGGCTCCGGTACAGGCCGGCGAAAACGCCTACAACGTCCAGGTCACCGTTACGTTCGAACTGAAGTAGCCGGTTCCGGTGATTCCATTGGCCGAGCCCACGCCCGGCCGGGGGATTATCCGCCAGCGCATGAAAAACCCCGCGGGATCGCTCCCGCGGGGTTTTTTCGAGCCGCACCCGTCCGATTGGGAAAGGGGCTCCGCTACTACAGACCGACCTCCCGGCTAACCCTCGCAGAGGGTTATGCCGCCATCGACTTGGCAGATCTCCCGCTCAGCGGTTGATGATCGGGCAACCGCGCTCGTTGGCGAACACGATGACGACGCGGTCCCCATACTGGCGTCCCATGACCTTGACGACACGGCGGTTGGCGTCGACGATGCGGGCGCGACGCAGTCCCATACGCTCGGCCTTGTCGAGGGCCCGGTCCGGCGAACAGCCACGGCGCCAGCCGTCGCCGCGCCAGTCGTCGCGGCGCTCGTCACGGCGATGCCGGTATCCGTCGTCGCCGGCGTAGACGCCAAAGCGCGGGTCGTTGTTGTTGCCGAAGCCGAGATAGAGGCTGTCGGCATGGGCGGGAATGGCCGCCAGCGTGCCGAGGCCGACCAGGGCCGAAAGGGCCGCCGTCTTGATCGTGGTGTACATGGTTCTCTCTCCTTGTTGCGGGCTTGCGCCCGTCCTCGTGAAACCGATGGTGGGAGAATGCACTAGCCTGTCTGAACTATTTACGAACTCGCCGTTCATCTGCGGTTCATGTGGCGGGAAAGGGAAAGCTTGGCCGGTTCTCCACCAATATGCCCCCCAAACGCCCTGCCCCGGTTCATGCTTCCGGCGCGCCTTGCGGTTATGAGCCTCAAGGCTCCTCGTCGAGCATATAGTCAAAATAATCCTCGGGCTCGGCGAGCTCGGTCTCGCTCGCCTTGACGCGGCCGCGCATCGAGATGCCGGCCTCGTGCACGGTCTCGGCACTGCCCGACACCAGCCGGTGCCACCAATAGAGGTCGCGGCCCTCTGCCACCAGCCGGTAGGCGCAGGTGCTGGGCAGCCAGCTGATGGTGCGCACGTTCTGCGACGTCAGGCCGACGCAATCGGGAACGCGCGCCAGCCGGTTGGCATAGTCGGCGCAGCGGCAAGTCTGCGCGTCGAACAGCCGGCAACCGACGCTTGTCCAGTAAATCTCACCGGTATCCTCGTCCTCGAGCTTCGACAGGCAGCATTTGCCGCAGCCGTCGCAGAGCGATTCCCACTCGGCCGGACTCATCTCTTCCAGCGTCTTTGTTTTCCAGAACGGCGTTTCCATTTTGGGGATGTGGCCCCGGCGGAGGCCGAGGTCAAGCACTGCAATCGCCGCCAAAGCCGCTCCACCATAGGAAAAACATGAAGTTGCCTTCAAAACGCCGGTCAATCGTCCTTCGTTGCCGGTAATGCCCGCAAACCGGAACCAATATGGATGATGAAGGTTTGGGCAGGGATGGGACCCCACAAGGAGAAATTTCGATGAAACGCCAACCACGGATTCTGGCAGGCACAGCACTTGGCCTGTTGATGGCATCCGCGCCGTTGGGCGCATCCCCGCTTCAGGGAAGTGCCGCGTTCGGCTCCATGCAACGCGGCACCGCACCGTTGGTTCTGGCCCAGGCGGCTTGCGCCGAGGGCGAATCGGCCGAAGCCTGCGCACAGCAAGGGGAACAGAAGCCTGAGCGCAAGAAGCGCGAGCAGCAGCAGACCGAACAAGCACCCGCCGGCGAGGCTGCTCCCGCCACCGACGAACAGCAGCCGCGCAGGAAAAAGCGCGACCAGCAGCAACAGGTCGAACAGGCACCCGCCGGCGAAGCCGCTCCCGCCACGGACGAGCAGCAGCCGCGCAGGAAAAAGCGCGACCAGCAGCAACAGCAGACCGAGCAAGCGCCGGCCGGCGAAGCCGCTCCCGCCACGGACGAGCAGCAGCCACGCAGGAAAAAGCGCGATCAGCAGCAACAGCAGACCGAGCAGGCGCCGGCCGGCGAGGCAGCCCCCGCCAACGACAACCAGCCAGGCGAGAACCCGCGCAAGAAGCACAAGCAGGGCCAGCAAGAGGCCGCGCCCGTGCCCACCCCAAAGGAAGCTCCGGCCGAACAGCCGACACCCAAGGCAGAGCAGGCCCCTGCCGGCGAACAGGCTCCCGCCCAGGGCGAACAGCCCCAGGACAAGACGAAGAAGCACGGCAGGAAGCCGGCCGGCGAGCAGCCTGCAAACGGCGAGCAGCCCGCAAACGGGCAACAGCAGCAGACTGGCGAGCAGCCGGCGACGGGTGAGCAGCCTGCCACCGGCGGCAAGGCCGCGCCTGTCCAGGGCGAAACCCCCGTGCAGGGCGAGGCACCCGCTGACAAGAACGCCGCCCCCATTCTCGACAGCCAGAAGGATGCCCGGCGCAAGGGTCGCGGCGAAAACGGCCAGGGTGGCAGGAAGCCGGCCAACCAGAATGGCGAGCAGCAGAACGGAGATCAGCAGAATGGTGGCCAAAACGCTCAGCAAGGCACCGATCAGGGCCGCAAGCCCGTGGTCGCTCCTGTCGACCAGGGTCCGCCACCCACCGACGACAAGTCGGCCCAGCAGGCAATCCAGCCTGAAAAAATCGCCCCGGTGACGGAGGAAAAGGGCAAGCGCGTAGAGCGAGCACCCGATGAGAACGTCCGCGACCGCCAGCGTCCGAAAGGCGTCAATGTCGTCAGGGAACTCGGCGATCGCGTCATCCTGCAGTTCAACAACCAGACATTCGTCCAAAGCAATGATGCCCCGCGCATGACCCGCGGCGCCAGGAACGTGTACTATGAGGATCTGTCGGGCGATCGCACCCGGGAAGTCGTCGAACGTGACAACGGTGTCCGGATCGTCACCATCCGCAACCGTTATGGCGACGTCATCCAGCGTTCGCGCATTGCGCCGGATGGACGCGAATATGTGCTGAGCTATGTCGACGAGCGGCACTATGAGGATGAAAACGACTGGCGCGATCCCGGCGACGACCTGCCGCCGATGCGGCTGACCATTCCGCGCCGGGACTACATCCTGGATTCCGAGGATGTCGAAAGCGACGACGACTACTACACCTTCCTCGAACAGCCGCCGGTGGAGCGGGTCCAGCGTCTCTATTCGATCAACGAGGTCAAGCGTTCGGCGCGCGTGCGTGACATTGCGCGGCGCATCGACCTTGACACGCTGAACTTCGAATTCGGCTCGTCCTCGATCTCCGATACCGAGGTGCAGAAGCTGCAGGGCGTCGCCGACGCCATGGAGAAGCTTTTGAAGAAGAACCCGGCCGAAACCTTCCTGATCGAAGGCCACACCGACGCCGTCGGCACGCCGGAGGCAAACCTGGCCTTGTCGGACCGCCGCGCCGAGGCGGTTGCCGAAGCGCTGACCAACGCCTTCGGCATCCCGGCGGAGAACCTGACGACGCAGGGCTATGGCGAGGAGTATCTGAAGGTCGACACCTCGGCGCCCAACCGGGAGAACCGGCGTGTCGCGATCCGCCGCATCACCCCGCTGGTGGCGCCGGTGGCCAGCAACAACTGACCCTGATCCGGAAAGATCATGGTCCATTAAACCTGTATTTCCAGGAGCTTGAGCCGGCTTCTGGAATCAGATCGGCAACAAGGCCCCATCCCGGAGGACCGGGATGGGCGGGAATGCGGACGACAGCCCGGGTTCAACAAGAATTGTCCGGGCATCAGGTCCGGCTCATTGAAACGTGAGGCGGCCTACCCCAGATTCAGGGCTGGGCGTTCCCTGCCCCGTCCCGACTCCAGCGGGACGCACTGAGCCCCGCCGGCCCTCTCCGGCGGGGTTTTTTGCTTCCGCGATTTGCCTTGCAAACCGCGGCGAGCTGACCGAAATACGGGTCCAGCATCGACGAGAGAAATCACCGCAACCAGCCCATGAAGCGGCAAGAAGGACGTGGCGTGAAGCCTCGCTCATCCGAGCGCTTGCTGGCATTCGGGTAAGTTGATACCATCTATTGGTATTGGAGACCCACCATGCCCAAGAACACCTCCGTTACCCTAGGCGACCAGTACGATGCCTTTATCCAGCGGCAGATAGCGAATGGCCGTTTTGGGTCGGCAAGCGAAACCGTTCGAGCCGGCCTTCGTCTTTTGGAAGAGCAAGAGCTAAAGCTGGAGCAACTCCGCTCCGCCATAGACGAAGGGGATATGTCAGGCGGTCCAGAGCCATTCGACTTCGACGCTTTTCTAGAGTCGAAGAAGCGTGGATGAAGCGAACCGTCAGGTTCTCGCCGAAAGCGAAAGCAGATCTCGACCAGATTTGGGATCACTCCCTGAAAGAATGGGGGGCCGAGCGGGCGGAGGCCTATATCCGCACCATTCGCTCAATCATAAATTTGATAGACCAATTTCCGGCGATGGCAAAAAACGCGGAGAATATTCGGCCTGGTCTGTTGAAGTATGCCGTTGGCTCTCACGTACTTTTTTTGCGAATTGCCGATCGATCAATCGACGTTGTACGCATTTTGCATCAGCGAATGGACTACCCAAGGCATCTTTAGAAGGTCGTCCTGATCTTCGTATTGGAATTCGCAAACACCTCGTCCGGCACAAAAAAGTCGCCGGCCAGCGGCCCGGTCGCGCCGGGCGCGTAGACGGAAAAGTCGCTGACCCCCTCGGCGCGCAGCACCTCCTCGTCGATATAGAAATTGCCTGACGTCTCGCGTGACGGCCGCATGAAGATGGCGCGGGCGGCGTCGGCCATGATGTCTGGCGAACGGCTCATTGCCGCCACCGTCGCGCCGCCCAGAAGATTGCGCACCGCCGCCGTGTCGATGGTCGAGATCGGCCACAGCGAATTGACCGCGATGCCGTCTCTGGCGAACTCGGCGCTCATGCCCAGCGTGCACATCGACATGCCGAACTTGGCCATGGTGTAGGCGACGTGGTTCTTGAACCATTTGGGCTTCATGTCGAGCGGCGGCGCCAGATTCAGGATGTGAGGATTGCTGGCTAACTTCAGGTGCGGAATGCACATTTTAGACACCAGGAAGGTCCCGCGCGTGTTGATCTGATGCATCAGGTCGTAGCGCTTCATATCGGTCTCCAGCGTGCCGGTGAGCTGGATGGCGCTGGCATTGTTGACGCAGATATCGATGCCGCCGAATTTCTCCACGGTCTTCGCTACGGCTTCGGCCACCTGCGCCTCCTCGCGGATGTCGCACAGCATTGGCAGCGCCTTGCCGCCGGCCTGCTCGATCTCTTCAGCTGCGGTGTAGATCGTGCCCGGCAGCTTCGGATGCGGCTCGGCGGTCTTGGCGGCGATCGTCACATTGGCGCCGTCGCGCGCGGCGCGCAGCGCGATCGCCAGGCCGATGCCGCGCGACCCGCCGGAGATGAACAGCGTCTTTCCCTTGAGCGACATTTTTCCTCCGCCTGCATTGGTTCATTGCGCAATCCTTGCCTGTGGCGCGGCGGGATACAAGTGCTTGCCACGGAAGGCGATGGTGACGCTGCGGAGGGTCCCATGCCCTGTTGGCTGCAAACGGGTGGCGCTACAACAAATTTGGCATATTATTTCCCACCGAATGGCAGATCATCAAATGGCTTTGTTGATTGAGAATAGCGAAGTGGAGCAACTGGCGCGAGAGCTTGCCAGCAGCCGCGGCGTGTCCGTGACGGAGGCGATCCGGCAGAGCCTCGAAAACGAAATTACTCGTGAAAGCCCGATGTTCCGGCCAAAGGAGTCTGAGTTGATGAGGCTTTTGGAAATTTCAGAACAAGCAAGTCGGATACCAAAGCGCGATCACCCAATGACGGAAGATGAGATACTCGGTTACGACGAACTCGGAATTCCGACCAGATGATGAACACCTCGTTCGCGGCGTCGCGCTGCCCCTCACCTGCAGGCACTTTGTCCCCGTATAGTGCAAGGGGCAGTACTGACGCTTCCGCTGATCGCCAAATCCGCCGGATACATCGCTCCTAGACCAGCACCAGCCCCTGCCGCATCGCAATGGCGATGGCGTCAGTGCGGTTGGCCGCACCGAGTTTGATCAGGATCGCGGCGACATGGAACTTCGCCGTGTGCACGGAGATGTTGAGCCGGCGTGCGATCACCTTGTTGGGCGCGCCTTCGGCAAGCAGCGCCAGCACTTCCGCCTCGCGGGGCGACAGCGCGGGGCGGGCGGCGTGCTCGTCCGCTTCATCCTCGAACAACTCGCCGTCGCCGGCATGGAAATCCTCATGGCGTCCGCCCCTGCCATCGATCGAGACGCGATAACCGGCCGCCGCCAGCCGTGCCGCCGCGGCGATCAGCAAATCGTCCGCGTCCATTGGCATGACGGCAAACACCTCGCCGGCGGGCCGTTCGCCGCCGGCGCGCCCCGACAGCAGCACGCGCGGCATGGAGGCCGGCACGGCATCTCCGCTGCTCTCGTCGACGATGGCGACACCGGCCGTGCCGCCGCCAGCCACCACCGGCAGCAGGTCATCGGAGGCGGCAAGCGAGGCGGCCAGATGCTCGGCGCGCGCGGCATCGGCAAGCGCGACCAGCACCACCAGCCGCCGCGAGGCGGCGCCGTCAGCCATGATCCGGTCGCCGGCGAGCGTTTCCATCGGTCCTCTCAGCTCAGCGGCTTTTCGCCGATGGTCAATGCCACATCGCGCTGTTCGCCGCCACGCACCACGCCAAGGGTTACAGAAACCCCGGCGCTGTCGGGCCCGAGCCTGCGGATCAGGTCGCGCGGGCCGTGCACGGCCTCGCCGTTCCATGCCACGATGATGTCGCCCAGGGACAGGCCTGCGGCCTTGGCGGGGCCACTGTCGTCGAGGCTCATCACCATCGCGCCCTTGGCGTCGCGGTCACGCACCGGATGCAGGCCGGCGCCGAGATAGCCGCGCGCGACATGCCCCTTTTCGCGCAAGGTGGCAACGGCTCGCTCGATCGTCTCGTAAGGCATGATCAGCGCGCGGCCGCGCGGCCCGAACAACAGCATGCCGATCAGCGCGCCCTTGGCGTCCAGCACCGGGCCACCCTCGAAGCGGCCGCCGGCGCCGATGGCCAGATTGATGCGCCGGTCGATCGTGCCGCCGCGCATCGAGCGCCAGGCCGGACCGACTTCGCCGACCGAGCCCGATACGGCGAGCGCCGAGCCCTGGCTACGGCCGATGGCCATGGCGATGTTCCCAGGCCGAACGGCATCGGCCTTGGCAAGTACAGGCGTCGTGGCGGTATCCGCGGGCTTCAGCAGCGCAACGCCCGTCGAAGGATCGCGGCCAACCAGCTCGGCCTTCACCGTCCCGCCTGAGGCCAGCGTCAGCTCGATCTCCTCGCCCGCCTCGACGGCCTCCTCGGCGGTGACGAAATAGCCGTCGCCCCAATGGAAGGCGCTTGCCGTGCGGTGATGGTGCGTGGCGAAGCTCGCCATTGCCGGCGCCGCCTTGGCGGCGAGATCGGCAATGGCTTGGGAAAACGCACTCAGATTGAAATCGCTCATAGGGGTCTCCTGGGTTTCTTGCATGTCCCAGATATCGCGCGGCAGCACGCTGGAAGGTACTCGCCTGACGGCTAGTTGCCGGTTTGACTGGCCATCTGGTCAGGTCGCGGCGCTTCCAGCCGCTCCGCACATATAGTGCGTGTCGCCCAAAAGTGCTCAGCGGTTTCGGGAGAACGGCACCTACAGGAAAAAGGCATCGCCACGCCTGAAAACACGGAGCCCTTCCATGGCCCTCGCCGCCGCCAAATTCGAACCCGACGATACATTGCTCGACGCCTATTCGACGACGGTGGCGGACGCCGTCGACCGCATCGGTCCTGCCGTCTGCCGCATCGAGCGGGTCGGCGGCCAGGGCGGCCACGGCTCCGGCTTCGTCATTGCGCCGGACGGGCTGGTCGTCACCAACTTCCACGTTGTCGGCGACGCCAGAACGGTGCGCGTCTCGATGCCGGACGGCGCCTCCAGCGAAGGCCGCGTGCTTGGCCGCGACCCCGACACCGACATCGCGCTGGTGCGTGCCGACGGCAGTTTCGTCGATGTCGCGCCGCTTGGCGATTCCAAGCGGCTGCGGCGCGGCCAGATCGCCATTGCCATCGGCAATCCGCTCGGCTTCGAATGGACCGTCACCTCGGGCGTCGTCTCCGCGCTCGGCCGCTCGATGCGGGCCTCGACCGGCCGGCTGATCGACGATGTTATCCAGACCGACGCGGCACTCAATCCCGGCAATTCCGGCGGGCCGCTGGTGTCGTCGGCCGGTGAGGTCATCGGCGTCAACACCGCCATGATCCACGGTGCGCAAGGCATCGCCTTCGCGGTCGCCTCCAACACCGCCAGGTTCGTCATTTCGGAGATCATCCGCTTCGGCCGCGTGCGCCGCGCCTTCATCGGCATCTCGGCCGACACCGTCAACCTGCCGCGCCGCGCGGCACTGCTATCGCAAGTGTCGAGCAAGACGGCGGTGCGCCTGCGCAGCATCGAGAAGGACGGCCCGGCGGCCAAGGCAGGCCTCAAGGAAGGCGACATCATCGCCGCCATCGACGGCCGCCCGGTCACCGGTGTCGATGATCTCGTGCGCATGCTCGACGCCGAGCGCATCGGCCGCGAGACGCTATGCACCGTGGTGCGCCGCACCGGCGTCAGCCAGGTGACGGTGACGCCGGTGGCGCGGGCTGGCTAGCGACGCGGGCCGCTGGAGTATTAACGGAAACGAGCCCGAAACTGCCCACCGGTCGCTATTTGATTTCCTCCCCCTGATTGCCCAGACGGGCCTTCAGCAGGGTAACCAGACCTGCCTGCATGCTGTCGAGGCTCTTGATGAAAGCGGTTTGCGGCCGTTCGCGAAGGGCCACGCGCATGGCGTGGAATCCAAGCGCACGGTAAGCTTCCATCTGCTCTTCCGAAAAGAACTGATCGCTCGTCGGCTCGTTCGGGAAAAGCGGATAACGACGCTCGTAGTCGAGAACATAGTCGGGTTCGTCGCCGGTCACCGATGCCTTGACATAGAGAAGGATCCCTTCGACAGGATCATTCTCGTAGAGGATCTTGCCGACCGCGAAATGCCTGAGATGCAGCTCCGATTCCGGCGGGATGATCTTGTTGCGGTTGGCGTCTCGCATCAGCGCCGCATCCCTGACTGGCCGCCAGTCGAGCGAGATGCGCACGCCGAGATCGATCCTCGCGAAGCGTTGGACATCGGTGAACGCACCAAAATTCATGCCGGCATCGGCTTCGGCATCGACCACGATGATCAGCTTGCACTTACGCTTGAGCAGTTGGTAGAGGCCGATATTGTCGATATGGCCGCCATCGGTGATGTAGACGCGCGAACTGTCCGAACTCAACTGCCCCGTCGCCTCGGCGAGAAGATACAGCCGCAATATGTCCTCCCAGCTTCGCCGGGAAGTATCCTCCTCGGTCGCACGCCAGACCGGTCTTTCGCGCTCGTCCTCAAACGCGGTCCCACTCGGATTAGGAAGCCAGAACCCCAGCCGCAGGTTGAGCAGGGCCAGGGTTGGTCCGAGCAGGCCGAGACTGATGCGACCCATGCTCGAGGAGATGGCGGCGCCCGAAATCGCTGCCGCCGCCGCGAGATCCAGCTGCCCCTCTTCCCTGGCCATCGCGGCGGAGGTCGCATAGCCGGTCGATTCACTGCCGACGAAATGTTTTGAGAACAGAAAGAACTCGGCATTGCGTCCTCGCTTGCTCGGGTCGACTGCTGTCGGGCTGACAGTGGCCGGTGCTGGAGGACGGCGGCCTGCTAGGACGATGTCCGGGCCGCCCCACCAAGCTCGCAGCCTTATGGCAGCAGCGATCTTTCTTCCCACCCAGCGGGTCGCGCCGGCGACAAAAGACTTTCTCGGCGGATCGGCGGCCTGCCTGGCGCGGCGGACGTTCAATGTGCCATTTATCAGCAGATAGGGCGCCTTCACACCGAGGTCCTTCAACGCGATGTCAGCCTGACCTTCACTGCCGCCAAGGCGAAACGCCCAGCGGAGCCGGTCGCGGTAGAGGCGGTGCAGGCCGTTGGCGTTCTCGGTGAAATTGAAGGCCACCATTATGACGATAACGGTGATGGCCAGATAGTTGAGCAGCACCGTGAATTCGTCCGCCTGCCAGACATCTTTAACCATTCTCGCGGCCACCGCGAAAACGACGGAACCCGCCACGACCGCCAATATTTTGGCGACCATCGACCCGCTATAGTCATGAACCATTGCGGCAAAGAAGCTGCTGAGCCGGCCAGGCTTCAGGTCGTCGACGAGATAGCGAACCGCAAAGGTTCGCCCCGCAAGAAACAGCGCCATGCAAAGGGCAAGCACGGTAAACAAGATATGGTTGTTGGCCGTTAGCCAGTCGGGGCCATAGGCATAGCCGGTGGCACGGCCAAATATCCACGATACATGGAACCCATGAAATGTGATCGGAGATATCTTGATGCCCCAAAGGGTAATGAGCAGAAAGAAACCATAGATGAGCAAAGGCAAGGCAAGGCCGAGCGCCAGGAATGCCGCGCGCGCCAGATAACCACGGATCTGGTGGCCGATCTTCGGCGAGTTGAGGGCTTTCTGCACCCAGGAAATCAGCATACCCCTGAAGGCCGCCGTGGCTGTGACCACCGCCGCGGCAGCCGTGATCAGAGCCTTGAGCGTTTCCAATGTCGTCTGCCGATGGCCGAATTTCGGTGAGGTCACCTCGATCAGCCAGAGGATGATTTTGGGTTGAACTTCGATCAGGAAGAGACCGCCTGTGACCAGCAGCAGAGTACGGCCATCCTTGGCCCAGAGGCTGTCCTGTTCGAGATGCTCGCCTTTGCGCGCGGCGGCGTAGCTATCGGAGTAGGAGCGCCGCAGCCCCCAGGCAACCAGCCAGACGGCAAAAACGACCAGGGCCGAGCGCGACAGCACGAAAGGATTGGCCACGATGGATCGCAGGCTGGCGGTCCATCCCGTCCCGCCCCAATCGTCTCCGAACATCCAGTTAGCGACATCGAGAACGATGCTGTGCCCGAGGTGGTCGGTGGTCGGGTTCGTCAGGATAACGAACGTCGCCAGGGGCAGGACCAGTGTCAGAAGCAGGAGGAAATTCACCATCCAGCCGCGCATCAGGATGCCGATCGACAGCGTGATGTCGCGAAAGCCGCGCGGCGCCAGGAAACGGCTGTTGTCGCGGATATGGCCGACGAGCGGATTGTCGTGCACATCGTCGCCCGACGCGAAGGGAAAATCGAGCGGCTCGTCCTTGCCCGTTTTCGCCTGCTCGAGCTCCTGACGCGTCATATCGGCGACCATTGCCGATCCGATATAGCCACCCCCCGAGACCGTCGACAGATAGTCGATCCGGGGCGTGAGCTTGTATTGGTCGAGTGCTTGAAGTGCGCCGAGGCAGAACGAAGCCGATCTTATCCCGCCACCCGAAAGTGCGACACCGAACAGCCACGCCGGATTCCCCGTGGCGACGGAATCAGGCTTGCCCCCGGTTACATCTCTTGGAACGACATTTACACCAAGCGCCTTGCGGCGACGGATGATCGAACGATGCTCCAACTGCAGAACCGTCTCGAAGTCCTTGGCCATGGCCTCCCCCGACGCCGCCATTATTGGAACAATACAACAGGCAAAGAAGGTTCTCTGCAAGGATTATTGCCGCTGGAGAAGTCGAGGCGGCGGCAACATCATCCGTGACTTGAAAATCACGAACGATCTTATGGCATCCGGCGCTTTGCTTCGCGGATGGCCACGGCTCCTGCGTCCCGCCTCCCGAGAAGTACTGCCAGGCAGCGCTATGCTCCCGCCGCGCCCTGCGCGTACTGTGCCAGGAATTCTTCGCTGGGCGGGATCGGCTTGATCACGTCGATCAGCACGCCATTGGGGTCTTTGGTGATGAAATGGCGCTGGCCGAAAGGTTCGTCGCGGAGCGTTCGCAGTATCGGCAACCCGGCGGCAAGAATCCTTTCGTAGACCGCATCGGGATCGCGCACTTCGAAATTGATCAGCAGGCCCGATGTGCGTCCGCGTCCCTCTTCCGGGATCGTCTCATGGTCGCCCCGGACGATGCCGAGATTGACCCTGCTGCTCTCCACCGATTGGAGGTGCACGTACCAGTCGCTTTCAAACAGCGGCTTGAAGCTGAAATGCTCGACATAGAAGCCCGCCGTGCCGGCGACATCGCCGGTCATCAGCACCGGATAATAGCTCGTGGTCTTCATCTTTCCTTCTCCCGTCAACCAACATACAGTCTGCATGTAAATTGAATTAACATACAGGCTGTATGTATGCAACGAGAATCCGCGCGCCGCTCCAACCGCGACCGTACCGAGGCCACGCGCGCCGACCTGATCGCGGCGTCGCGAAGACTGTTCACGGAAAAATCCTATGCCGAGACGGGCACGCCGGAAATCGCAGCCGCCGCCGGCGTGACGCGTGGGGCGCTCTATCACCACTTCGCCGACAAGCAGGCGCTGTTTGCCGCCGTCGTCGAGCAGGAGGCGCAGGCAGTGGCCGACGAGATCGATCGCGCCTCCCCGTCCTCGCTCGAAGCCCGCAATGCGTTGATCGCCGGCTCGGACGCCTATCTCGCCGCCATGCGCGCGCCCGGCCGCACGCGGTTGCTGCTGCTTGATGGCCCTGCCGTGCTCGGCCGCGCCGCCATGGACGCGATCGACAACCGCCACGGCAACCGCTCTCTGCGCGAGGGCCTGGTCGCGGCGATGCGCGCCAACGCGATGACACGACTGCCGGCGGAAGCACTGACCGCGCTGCTTGCTGCTGCGTTCGACCGCGCGGCACTTGCGATCGAGGCAGGCGCCTCGGCCGAGGACTATCGCGCAGTTCTCATGGCGCTGATCGACGGACTGTCCCGCGCCTGACGCGATTCATCGTTTCCCCCCAAACAGCGGTAAACCAAGCCCGTCTCAGACCGGCAGCCCGAGTTGTCTTCGCAGGCTTTTGTCGAATGCGAATGCGGGGACGAAGCGGCGCAGCAAACTGACCTGGCGCGCCATCTTTCCCGCCGCATAGCGCTTCTTCGGAGCGGGATCGACCGCAGCGGCCAGAACCGTCGCCGCTACCACTTCGGGCGCATCGCCTTTTTCCATCGATTTCCGCACGGCCACGGTCATGCCGGAGCGCGCGGAGTCATAGATATCGAGCAACTGATCGGGGGCGGCGAGATTGTCCTCGAATGAAGTACGGGTGTAGGCCGGCTCCTCCACCGAAACGCGAATGCCGAACGGGCGCAATTCGTGATCGAGCGATTCGGAATACCCCTCGATGGCATGTTTGGTCGACGCGTAGAGCGCGAAATAGGGGGCGGGGATGAACCCCTGTACCGAACTCAAATTGACGATTCTGCCCTTCCCCTGGTGCCGCATTGCCGGCAACACCGCGTTGGTCACGCGGAAGACGCCGAAGACGTTCACGTCGAACAGCGCCTGGGCCTGGGCGGTCGAGGACTCCTCCGCACCGCCAAACAGACCCATGCCGGCATTGTTGACGAGCAGGTCGATGCGTCCGGCCTTGGCCAGGACGTCGTCGACGAGTTTCGCGACAGACGCATCATCGGTCACGTCGCAGGTCAGCATGGTAACGCCGTCGGATTGCTTGGAGGCCGTGCGACGGCTGGTTCCGAATACGCGATAGCCCGCGCTTAGCAAGGCATCAGCCGTAGCGCGACCGATGCCGGAAGATGCGCCTGTCACGAGGGCGACGCCGGGATTGATCTTGTTCATGGAATTCGCTTCTTTCTTTGAGCCGGATTTGTGTTCTTGAAATGCGGCGTGCGCGGGCGCGGTCACGGGCAACTCAGCCGGAGGATCCTTCCGCGCTCGCGCTCGATGACGTGTCCGTCCAGCGCCGGAACAACGCACTGGCATTGACCCCTCCAAAGCCGAAGCCATTGGAGATCGCGTAGTCCATCTCCAATGGCCGGGCCTGGTTTGCGACGAAATCGATCCCGTTGCCGGCCGGATCGGGGGTCGTCAGGTTGAGTGTCGGCGGCGCGACCTGATCCCTGAGCGCAAGGATCGTGAAGATGGCGCCAAGCCCGCCGGCCGCTCCCAGCAGATGTCCGGTCGCCGCCTTTGTCCCGCTGACAGCTATGCTGAAATCCGTGCCAAAGACCCTTTTGATCGCCTCGATCTCCCCGGCATCGCCGACCGGCGTGGAGGTTGCGTGCGCATTGAGATGGCGGACGTCCCGTGCCGAAATGCCGGCTTGGCTGATCGCGATCTCCATGGCTCGGCGGGCACCGTCGCCATCCTCGGGACCCGATGTGATGTGATAAGCGTCCGCCGTCGTGCCGTAACCGACGAGCTCGGCGAGCGGCTTGGCGCCACGCGCGAGCGCGTGGCTCAATGCCTCGACGACCAGGACACCGGCCCCCTCACCCATGACGAAGCCGTCACGCAACATGTCGAACGGACGGGAGGCCTGATCGGGACGGTGATTGAAGGACGTCGAGAGGGAGCGTGCCGCGGCGAAACCGCCGAGACTGACCGCGTTCATGCAGGCTTCGGTTCCGCCGCACACCGCGATGTCGGCTTCATTGGCGCGGATAAGACGCGCCGCGTCGCCGATCGCCTGAATGCCGGCCGCGCACGCCGTCACCGGAGCGCCAAGCGGTCCCTTGAAGCCGTATCGGATGGAAATCTGTCCCGCTGCCATGTTCACCAGGAACGATGGCACGGTGAATGGCGACAGACGCCGAACACCGCGCTGATCGACGGTTCTCACAGCTTCGGTTATCGCCGGAAATCCTCCGACACCCGAAGCGATGATCGTCGCGGTACGGGCCTTGTCATCGTTCGAGACTGGTTTCCACTTCGCCTGGGACAGCGCCTCTTCCGCCGCCGCCAGTGCGAAGAGGATGAAGCGGTCTGCCCTGCGCTGTTCCTTCGGGGCCAGGACGGTGTCTGGATCGAAGCCGGCTTCGGGGTCTTCCTGCAGGGAAGGAACCGTTGCGCCGATCTTTGCCGGCAAGTCTCCCACGACATCGTCCGCAAGCCTCCGGATGCCCGAGCGGCCAGCCAAGAGGCGGGACCAGGAAGTCGGCACGTTGGCTCCGAGCGGGCTAACTGCTCCCATGCCTGTGATAACGATACGACGCATGTTTACTCCGGTTGTCATTCTGTTGGATTCCTTCGCGCGACGGTGTCGTGGCGACCACATCGCGATCACCGCTCGTTCATTTCGGCAAATGGCATGCCGCGAGGTCGTCAAAGATGCGCAGTCCGTACCGGTACGGAGCTATTCCCGCAGAGCCGCAATTTGCCTGACCTCGCCAGCGGCAGCACTGAGAAAACGCCGCGACATCTCCTCGTCTTTCAGGATGCGGGAGATCGTTACGGCACCCACCATGAGCGACAGCACCGCCATGGCTTTGTGGTGGTCTCCCGGCCCTTCGGACCCAGGCATCAATTGGTCGAGAATCTCGAGGTGAGCTGCTGTCCCATCCTGGAACGGCTCTCTCACCTCCTCGCTTTGACGCGCCGCGTCCGAGCCAAGCGCCACCAATGGACAACCCTCGCCCTTCGTTTCGCGATGTCCGGGTGAAAGGTAGAAACCGATCACGGCCTCGAGCGGGTCAGGGCTTGCGGCGGCAGCGGTCGACCATCTCCGGGTCGCGTGCTCCATCGCCCGCCTCGATGCTTGTGCGGCCAGATCGTCCTTGGATTCGAACTGCTTGTAGAATCCACCCTGAGTGAGGCCGGCGCCCTTCATCAGGTCCTTCAGCCCGATGCCATCGAAGCCATGCTCTCGAAAAAGCCGGCTCGCGGCGTCGATCACCGCTTCGCGATTTGCTTCCGCCTGCGCACGGCTCACTCTCATGTCGACCTCTAATTTAGATTTCGTTCGTCATCTATATCAGAGATAGAGTTCGACCGCAATCTATTTGAGGCGCCGGGTGCCAAGCCGGCTGCCAACAAGGGAACGGCAATGCCTTGTTGTGGCCTGACGTCCTCGTTCGGCCATCGCCGAGATCACCCCTGCGCGTTGGACGTTTCCGGCCCTTCCGCGGGCACCTCACCCGGCTCGAACTCGTTGAAGCAGCCGAGCCCGCGCTTGAACCGCTCGATCAGCCAGGCTGCCGCCGGCTTCGGGCTGGTGTCGTTGCGATGCATGGCAAACAGCGGCGAGCGCACCTCGCTGAAGGGTTCAAGGTCGAGTTCCACCAGCCGGCCACTTGCCAGATCGTCTGATATCAGCCAGCGCGGCAGGCCGCCCCAGCCGAGGCCCTCGCGCATCAGCATGTGTTTGGTGCGCATATCCGTGAGACGCCAGGTCCGGTAGGCGAAGACACCGAAGTCGCGTCCCTTGGTGCGCTCGGACTGATCGGTCACGACAAGCTGGGTGTGTTCGCGCACATCCTCGAGCGCCAGCGGTTTCGGCAGCAGCGCCAGCGGGTGGCTGGGGGCCGCGGCCAGCACGATCGACATGAAGCCGATGCGCACGAGATGCACGTCGACATCGCCCAGCAAGCCGCCAATGCCGAGATCGGCCTGTCCGCTGACCACATGATCGGGGATCAGGCCGAGCGTGCCGATATGCAGGCGCAGCATCACGGTCGGAAACTGCGTCTCGAACGCCTTCAGCACCCGCACCAGTACCGACGAGGGCAACGACGCATCGACCGAGAGCGCCACCTCGGCTTCCAGCCCGTGATGATGGCCGTCGGCGCGCGAACGCATGCGCTGCAGAACGCCGATCATGCGCCTTGCATCCTCCAGCATCGCCCGGCCGATCTCGGTCAGTTGCGGCTCACGCGTGCCCTCGCGCTCGAACAGCTTGAGCCCAAGCTGCGCCTCGAGATTGGCGATGCCATAGCTGATGACGGATTGAGCCCGGTTGAGCTTGCGGCCGGCGGCCGAGAAACTCCCGGTGTCGGCAACGGCGACAAGGATCTGCAGCTGGTCGAGTGTCGGATTGGGTTGCATCTTTATATCTATTTTGTGGATGGATCGTATAGAAAATATACCAGTTTATCCGATGGATCGATAGCTCCATATGTGGCGGGACAATTCATTCCACTGGAGAGACCCGCTATGTCCATTCTTCTCGTCACTTCGAGCCCGCGCGGCGCTGCCTCGCACTCGACCCGCATCGCAACCGAATTCGCTGAAAAGCTCGTCGCCGCCGATCCATCGAACACGCTCGTCGTGCGCGACCTCGTCGCCAAGCCGCTGCCGCACATCGATGCGGACTATGCAACCGGCATCTACACGCCCGTTGAAGCCCGCACCCAGCGCCAGGCCGAGGTCGTCGGCGTCTCCGACGTCGTGCTCGACGAATTGTTCGCCGCCGACACGGTGATCCTGGCCACCGGCTTCATCAACTTCAACATCTCCTCGACGCTGAAGTCCTGGGTCGACCATATTTCCCGCTCCGGCAGGAGCTTCGCCTATGGCGAAAACGGGCCCAAGGGCCTCGTCACCGGCAAGAAGGTCTATGTCGTATTGGCTTCGGGCGGCGTTTATTCCGAAGGTGCGGCCGTGCAGTTCGATCACGCGATTCCCTATCTGCGCGGCGTGCTCGGCTTCCTCGGCATGACCGATGTCGATGTCATCCGCATCGAAGGCGTCAGCATGGGCCCCGACGCGGTGGCGGCCGCTTTGGCCAAGGCGACCGCCAAAGTGGATGCCGTGGTGGCGGCAAGCCGGGATGTCGCGACAGCCGCCTAGGGGAAGGCTCGAATGGAAGGGCAGACGCTTTGGCGCC
This sequence comes from Mesorhizobium sp. B283B1A, assembly GCF_020165735.1. NCBI lineage: Bacteria > Pseudomonadati > Pseudomonadota > Alphaproteobacteria > Hyphomicrobiales > Phyllobacteriaceae > Mesorhizobium > Mesorhizobium sp. B283B1A. The sequence goes on along the minus strand of NZ_JAIUIQ010000025.1, from coordinate 43,982 downwards.
TGCCCTCTCTCGCTGTCCAATGGCAGCCCTTCTCGCTCGCTTTCGGATTTAGACAGGGCGGAGCGCCCGATCGTTGGCGCGCGGCTTGACGAACCGCCTTGGTTCGCTGACAATCAACGTGAACCAAGGTGGATCGTTATCATGACAGCTTTTACCGTACGCCTCCCCGATGACACGGCAAATAGGCTGGACCAGCTCGCCGAAAAGCTCGATCGCTCGCGCTCTTATATGGCAGCCCAGGCCATCGAAGACTTTGTAGCCCGACAGGAGTGGCAGCTCGCGGAGATAGAGGCCGGATTGGCCGAGGCCGAGCGCGGTGAATTCGCCAATGATCAAGAACTCGCTGCCGTGATTGGGAAATACGTCAAGCCCGCGCGCTGATTATGAGCGGCAAGACAATCCGTTGGACCAAGCGGGCATTGCGTCGGCTTGACACAATCGGCGCGCACATCGAGAAAGACAACCCCGAAGCCGCTGCTCGTGTGATTGCGCGCATCTTGTCCGCGGCGGAGTTGCTCATCGAACAGCCGGCCATGGGCCGCGTTGGGCGGATCAAGGCGACGCGAGAACTCGTTTTGGTCGATATTCCCTATATCGTTCCCTATCGCGTAAGCCGAGATGCCGTCGAAATACTGACCGTCATACACGCCGCCCAACAGTGGCCGCGAACCCTGTGAGCCCGCCGCTTTTTCTAGCCGATGAAATGCCTGAGCAGACCCGCCGCGGCGACCCCGATCAGCACGGTCGGCAGCATGGATAGCCGCGTCGCGGCGACAAAGGTGATGGCCAGCGCCAGGAGATCGGCCGGGTTCCGCGACACGAAGGCCGGCGCGATGACCGAGATCAGCACGCAACCGGGTGCCGCCTCCATCACCGCCGTGGCACGCGCGCCAAGCGTGCGGTTGCGCAGCACGAAATAGCCGCCTATGCGCGTCAGATAGGTGACGCCGGCCATCAGCACGATGGTGAAAAGGGTCGCCGCATCGATCATGCGTCACCTGCCATCAGCCAAGCCGCGACCAGCCCCGACACCGCACCCGCCGCGACGTACCAGGCGCCGGGAACGAAGAGACAGACGAGTGCGGCGACAACGAGGCTGACCAGCCAAGGCCGTGCCGCCGCCACTCCCTTCCACATGCCGCGCATCAGCACCAGGAAGACGGCTGGAAACGCCATGTCGAAACCGTAGGTCTCGACATGGCCAAGCATCGGGCCGAGCAAGGCGCCCAGCGCGGTGAAGGCCACCCAGGTCAGATACATCGCCAGTGCGGCACCCATGTAGTAGCGCGGGCTGAAGGCCGGCGTGATGCCGGCAGCAGTGCGCTGTCTGGCATCGGTCAAGCCCAGCGCCCAGCTTTCGTCACACATGAAGAACAGTGCCGGAAACACCTGGCGCCGCGGCAGGTCGCGCAGGAACGGCGCCAGCGCCGCTCCCATCAGCAGATGACGGCTGTTGACTAGGAAGGTGATGGCGACGATGAGCACGATACGCGGCGGCGACGTCCACAACTGGATCGCCGCGAATTCCGAGCCGCCGGCGAAGTTCAGCCCCGTCATCATGGACAATTCGATCGTGCTCAGCCCTTTCTGCGTTGCCTGCGCGCCGAGCACCAGCGCATAGGGAATGGTACCGAGCAGCACCGGCGCGCAGGATGTCACGCCCCGGCGGAACTCCGATCCCGAACCGTCGCCCGCCGCCTCGACTGCCTGTGAAATGGTCATGCCCCGGAAATGCCCATGATCTTGCCGTCGGCGGCCATGCGGCGGCCGCTCCCTGCCTTCGAACTCTCGTGATGTCGGCCGCAAACATACCCACACCTTCCCGCAATTTGCTTGCGAAGATGGTTGCTTTTGGTCGATTTTTGGCATCTGATATCACAGATCATCGGAAAAATGGAATCCAGAGCCATGCGGCTCGATGACATCGACAAGCGCATCCTGCGGGCTTTGCAGCGCGACGGCCGCATGGCCAACAACGATCTGGCCAATGAGGTCGGCCTGTCGCCCTCGCCTTGCCTGCGGCGCGTCAAGCTCCTGGAGGAGGCCGGGGTCATCGACCGCTATGTCGCCGTGCTCAACCCGGCAAGCATCGGCAAGGGCCTCACCTTCTTCACCCGCATCTGGCTGAAGGCGCAGGACGAGGACACGATCGAGCATTTCGCCACCGAAGTGGCCAAGCTGCCCCAGGTCATGGAATGCTACCTGATGCTCGGCGATTGCGACGCCATGGTGCGCATCGTGGCGGACAGCATCGACGACTATCGCCGCTTCCAGTCGGAGCATCTGAGCCGCATCAAGGGCGTCCAGAACGTCAAGACCGACGTCCCCAGCCAGACCATCAAATACACGTTGGAACTGCCGATCTGAGATACCCCGCAAGGCGGCAGGCTGCCAGAAACAGCGCCATTCCCCGACTGGATAAAAAATGCAACCAGATTGTAGGATCGGCGCCGGCGGAAGCGTCCTTCGGACGCAAGCAGCGCACGGCTGCCCTCTGGCATGGGAGATTTGAATGAGCCTTTCCTATCGTTGGGTCATCGTCGCGGCTGGCGCGCTGATGTCCTGTGTCGCCATCGGTACGATGTTTTCGCTGGCGATTTTCCTCGAGCCGATGGCGATCGACACCAGTTGGTCGCGCGCCGGCATTTCGAGCGCCATGACGCTCAACTTCCTGGTCATGGGCCTTGGTGGTTTCGCCTGGGGCGCCATGTCGGACCGCTTCGGCGCCCGTATCGTCGTGACGATCGGCGCCGTGCTGCTCGGACTGGCGCTGGTGCTGGCCAGCCGCGCCGGCTCGCTGCTGGCCTTTCAGATCACCTATGGCGTGCTCGTCGGTCTCGCGGCGAGCGCCTTCTTCGCGCCGATGATCGCGCTGACCACAGGCTGGTTCGAGACCAATCGCGGCCTTGCGGTTTCGCTGGTCTCGGCCGGCATGGGTGTCGCACCGATGACAATCTCGCCCTTCGCCCGCTGGCTGATCTCGGCCTATGAATGGCGCACCGCCATGTTCGACATCGGCATCATGGCCTGGGTGCTGCTGTTGCCGGCGGTGCTTTTGGTGCGCCAGCCGCCAAAACCCGCCCCGGCTGCCGGCGGCTCCACGCCGGTTGCCGAAGGCGCCGGCCTGACGGTCGGCCAGGCGCTGCGCTCACCGCAATTCATCGTGCTGGGGCTGACCTTCTTTGCTTGCTGCGCTGCCCACTCCGGCCCGATCTTCCACATGGTGAGCTATGCCATGCTGTGCGGCGTCGCTCCGATGGCGGCGGTCTCGATCTACAGCGTCGAGGGCCTCGCGGGGCTTGGCGGCCGGCTTCTCTACGGCGTGCTGGCCGACAGGCTCGGCGTCAAGCCAGTCCTGATCGCGGGCCTCGTGATCCAGGCGATCGTCATTGCCGCCTATCTCTCGATCAGCCAACTCGACCAGTTCTACATGCTGGCGGTCATCTTCGGCGCCACCTATGGCGGGGTCATGCCGCTCTACGCCGTGCTGGCGCGCGAATATTTCGGCCAGCGCATCCTCGGCACCGTGTTCGGCGCCGCTACCATGCTGTCCAGCCTCGGCATGGCGCTCGGGCCGCTCGCCGGCGGCATGGTGTTCGACGCCTATGCCAACTACCACTGGCTGTTCATCGGCTCGGCCCTTATCGGCCTCGGAGCCGCGGGCATAGCGATCGCCTTCCCGCCGCTGCCGCAAAGGCAGTTCCGGACAGCATAGACATCAACCGTTTGGGGGCGCTTGGCGAAGCCGGTCTTCGCCAAGGCCCATGGCATTGTTATGCCGACTTGAGGACCGTGAATGGCCGTCTTTGGACGGCCCGCTTTGCCTGGAGATTCGCTGCGGGGACGGGGCGGCCGACATGGAAGCCCTGGACCTTGTCTATGCCGAATTCACGCATGAGGGCCATCTGCTCCTCGGTTTCCACGCCCTCGACCAGGATCTTGTGGCCGCGATTTCGCACCAGGGCAATAATGTCCTGCAGCATCGCCCTGCCGTTCGGCGTGGCGCAGTCGTGAAGGAACGAGCGGTCGATCTTCACAGTGTCGAAATCGATCAGGCGAAGCCACGAAAGGCCGGCGAAGCCGGTGCCGAAGTCATCGAGCCAGATCTTGATCCCCAGCAGCTTCAGGTCGCTGATGCAGCGAAGGATATCCGAGTGCATCTCCATCTCCAGCCCTTCGGTAATTTCGAAGGCCAGCCTGTTGCCGGTCACGCCGGTCTCGCCCAGAATGGTCGCAACGGACGCGGCGAAGCCAGGGGTTTTGAGCTGGATCGGAGAGACGTTGACACTGACGAGACGGACGTGATCGCCCGCCAGGAGCTCGGCGCATACCGTCCTTATGGCCCAGCGTCCGAGTTCCAGGATCGACCCGGTCCGTTCCGCGACGGGAATGAACAGGCTCGGCGGAACCAATGTGCCGTCGAGCATCTTGAGGCGCATCAGCGCCTCCACGGCTTCAAGCCGGCCTGAGGCGACGTCCTTGATCGGTTGATAGACGAGTGAAACGAGATCCTGCCCGATCGCGATCTTCAGCAAGGCCGCAAGGTTCTCGCTCTCGTCGCTGCTCTGGGGGTCCGTTGGATCGAACAGCCGGGCACAATTTCGACCGCCGGCCTTTGCCAGATAGAGCGCGCGGTCGGCCTCGTGGATGATCTTCTCCAGCTTGGCGCCGGTCTGCTTCCTGGTGAAGGCGGCGCCAACGCTCGCCGTCACGATCGAGATGCCGTCTCGCCGCAGCTCGTGGGCAATCGCCAGGTTCTCAACCGTGCGGCAGATGGCTTCCGCAAGATCCGCGACCTGGTCTTTCTTCTCCATGCGGGCAAGCACGATGAATTCTTCGCCGCCATAGCGGCCGATCGAACCATTGTATTGCTTGATCATGTCGCTGAGGGCGTTGGCGACCTGGATCAGGCAGCGGTCGCCCTCCTGATGGCCGTAGCAGTCGTTGAATTTCTTGAAGAAGTCCACATCGATCAGGATCGCCACAAAACCGGCGCCAAGCTTTTGCCAATCGTTCCAGTAGTCGCGCAGCTTCTCGTCGATCGCCCGCCGGTTCTCCAGGCCTGTAAGCGGATCGGTCCGCGACAGTCTCAGCAGGGCCTTGCCGCGTTCGGTGGCTTCCTTGTGCTGAATTCTGGCTTCCAACGCGTTCAGGAAGACGTTGTAGCGCTCCTCATTCAGTTTCCAGTTCACATATGACGTGAAGGTGAAACATGAGATGTAGAAAGTCGCGAATACCATTTTGTAAACAGGTGTAGTGGGCATGTAATAGTTTACAATATACAATATACATAGAATTATAGTAGAGGTTATGATGGATATCTTGAATCTGAACGTAAAAAATAGATTGGCACTCATCATGAATATGGTGCCGAAGACCATGTAATAAGAGACGCTTTCTTTGTCTGCGCTCATGACCGCCGGGCACAACCAGCCAACATAGCCAAAGATGATGGCCGCGGCGCAAGTCACGTCCAGCCATCCCGTCGCGGCTCGCCGGCGAAGTTGTCCTTCCAGGATCAAGAGCGCCGTCAAGCCAACCGCGAAGCGAGCCGCGATCGTACGGGCAGCCACATCCGGGATCAGCAGCAGATCCGATACGGAGAACAGGACGTAGATGGCAACAGCGATCCAAAGCCCCGGTCTGGCTTCCTTTCTTCGCTTCGCCTGGGCTTCGGTGCGGTAGAGGGTTCGGAGTTCGTAGGGTCCCAGTTCGTAGCGCGGTTCGAACGGCTCCGCATGCGCTATGTCGGCCAATCCAGGCGACACGCGTTCGCTCGCGATACCCCCCAGGGAAAGGGGATCAGGCGTTCCGGCCTCTCTTCTCGTTTCTGCCCCCACGCGGGCCGGCTCCTCAAGACGCGACAGCGACTGCGATGCACAAAATCATGCAATCGTGCAGCACAAGTTTCGGTTAACTCAAACCCGAAATTCGACTTGGACGGCACCTAACGACCCAAGATGGTTAGCGGGAAATTAATCATAACGATAAAATGCCCGCGAGCCGACATTGGCAAACCAAGCATTCTACGCAATAAGTTAACTGACTGTTAACTATGGAGTCTTGGTGTGCAAACTGTGTTTGACGGTAAAAGCCTGATTACGGCCGAAATGATCGCCGGGAGCCTGCGCCGCGGTAGGCCCGAGCAGCATGGCGAAGCGTTCGAAACCGCTCGCGTCGAGCTGGCGCTCGTTCTCCACACGGCGCATCAGCAGATCGAACAGGGAAAAAATCCTGCCGAGATCATTCGCCGTCTGATGTCGCTTCTCGAAGCGATGCGTTCCAGGCTCCATCCCGACGTCTGGCAAGCTTTGATTCCGGTGGCGCAGAACCATCCGATCCTGGAATATTTTCTCGAGGACCCGCTGACGCGGTGGTCCTTCAACAAGCCCAGGGGCTATGCCGGCGACGCGCAGTTGCTCGACTACATCTATTGTGATCCGCACGTGGCCGAGAGCGTGGCCAACGCCTCGGAGATCGGCAAGGCGCTCTACACCCATACCCAGGACGTGCCGTCATGCGTCGCGGCACGGGAACGGCGCGATCTCTTGACCCGCTATGTCGACGAGATTGCAGCCAAGAGCGGACCGCAAACCGAGGTCCTGGCAATCGCGGCCGGTCATTTGCGTGAAGCCAATCGCTCCGTCGCGCTGGCAGAGGGCCGCCTCAAGCGCTGGGTTGCGCTCGATCAGGATCCCCAGAGCGTCGGGTTGATAGCACGCGACTTCCAGGGCACCGCGATCGAAGCCGTCGACGGCTCGGTGCGGACCGTGCTCACCAGGGGCCACAAGATGGGCAAATTCGACTTCATCTACGCCTCCGGCCTTTACGACTACCTCCAGCACAACGTCGCCGTGAAACTCACCAAGACCTGCCTTCAGATGCTGAAGCCGAACGGGACGTTCCTGTTCGCCAACTACGCGGAAGGCAACCCCGATGCCGGGTACCGGGAAATGTTCATGGACTGGGTGCTGCTGCTGCGTTCGGAGGTCGACATGTGGAACATCGTCAACGCCAGCGTCGATCGCAACACGGTCGAGGCGCGGGTGTTCTTCGGCGAGAATCGCAACGTGCTCTACGCGGTCATCGAAAAGCACGGATAGCAACCGTCTGGACTGCGCACCGGCCGGGATGAGACCTCGGCCGGTGTATTTGTGGCTGGGCGTGATGATGTTCGACGCTCACGCCGACTGGCCGTCATCGACCCTCATCGTCCGTGGCGGTCGCCCCTGCCCGCGCGGCTACTCCGAAAACCTCACGCTCACGCCGCGCTGCCTGAAATAGGCTTGCATCAGCTTGCGGCCCGAGCGGTTGCTCTGCGCCAACTTGGTCGGATCGAACACCGCCTCTTTTATCCCCTCTCGTGTCAGCGCTGCCTTGAGCGTCGCGATATGCGCGTCGATTTCGGCATTGTCCGCCCGCAGCGAGGCATAGATATTTTCGGTCGCCTCGGCCACGGTCAGTTCGCTCACGGGTGTCGTCCTCTGGTTGGTTTGGCGGCGGCTTAGCACAGATTCGCGGCTCCGCCGACCCCGATGGGACCATCAGTGCACGGCGCCTGGGTTTTGGTAGGTCAGTCCTGATTGGCCAGACATTGGCTCGACGGCAACGCCGCAGTTCTCCATCCTACCCGAAAATCCGCTCGCCCTGTTCATCGACCAGTTGGATGCCCTTCTTGATCGAGATGTCGACGGCGTCGTCGAGCCCGGCAAAGCGGTCGGCGCGGATGAACTTGTGTTCCTTGACCACGCCGTCGACCTCCTTGGAGACGACGCCGCAGGTCTGGTACTGGCCCTCGGCCTTGTAGGGCGTGGCGCTGATCAGGAAACCCTTGTGCTCGACCTGCTTGGCCGGTGCCGCATTCGCGGGCTCGGCCTCGCCGCCGCCGCCGAAAAGACGTTTCAGAAAAGACATCGCTCAAATCTCCTTGTTCGCCCTGCAAACCGCGGCTTGTTCACGATTCACGGCGCTGTTGTCCCAGCATGCGCGAATGTGCCGCCGCGTTCCAGCCCCCTGATGAAGACGGAGACCAGGAGCTCGATCTGCCGGTCGATCTCGTCGGCCTGCCCTCGCACGGATCTCGCCGCATAGCCGCTGGTGACGATGCCATGCACGCTTGACCATAGCGTGCGCGCGGCAATCCGGCGCGTATCGTCGTCGAGGTCGAAGTCGCCGCCGGCGAGCACGCCGGCGATGATCTCGAACAGCTGGTCGAGCCGCGCTTCATAGGCATCTGGCTCGCTCAGCGTCGGACGGCGCCTGTTGAAGGCGAGCAGTGCCGGCCAGCTGCCGGGATGCGCCTCGACAAAGCGCACATAGGCGCTGGCCAGCGCCAGCAGGCGTTGCCGCACATCGGTGATGCCGCGCTTGCCGAGATCGGCCATCGCCGCCGCCCCGGCGGCGCCCAGCCGGTCGAGCAGCCGCATGTTGACGGCACGGTGCACACCGTCGAGATCGGAAAACAGATTGTAGACCGAGCCGACCGAGATGCCCGCCTGCTCGGCGATGGTCCTTGCCTTCAGATTGTCCATGCCGCCTTCGTTGAGCAGCGCCTCGGCAATGGCCAGCACCCGATCGCCCGTCTCTTCCTTGTCCAGTGCCATTTCAGTCCTTGTGAATGCGCTTGCCTTGCGAGAGCGGCATGCTGTTTCGCCCCCCGAAACTTCCCTCTGTTTACCATATTCGGGATTTCGTGAACAGCGTTCAAAAGTACTTTGAACAATGTTCATTTCCTGCTATGTTGGCTTAGTGAACAATGTTCACGCCACGATTCGAAGGGAGAAGTATCATGCTTAACCTGATCAGGACATTGCTCGACGGCGCCAGCGCATGGGCCGAGGACGGCCTCAAGGATCGCTTCGCCATCGACCTTCTGGCGCAGCGCATCCGCGACGCCGAGGCGGGACTTGCCGCCGCCAAGCAGACACTCGCCACGCTGATCGTGCGCCAGCGTGCCGAACAGGCCGGTCTGGGCCAGCTCGACCGCCGCCACGCCGATCTCGAAACACGCACGATCAGCGCGCTCGCCGCCGGCAACAACGGGCTGGCGGAAAGCGGTGCCGCGGCCGTCGCCGAGCTGGAGAATGAACGCGAGGTCCGCCGCGCCACCGTGCAGAGCCTTGGCGAAAGGACGTTGCGGATGCGCGTTTCGGTGGAGCGGGCGTATCGCCGCATCATCGACCTCAACCAGGGCATGATCTCGGCCCGGGCCATCGATGCCGAGCGCAAGGCGCAGTCGCGGCTGAATCGCTCGATCGGTCAGTCCGCAAGCCTCAACGACGCCGAGGAGCTTCTGGCCCGCATCAAGGCCGGCAGCGACCCGTTCGAGGAGGCCGGCATCCTCGACGAGATCGACGGCGAGCTGCGTCACGAAGCGATCCGCGACCGCCTTGCCGATCCGGCCACGGCCCGGCGGTGAAGGTGCGTGCCCACGACGTGCTCGAGCGCCTGAAGACCATCAACTGAAAACCAGCCTTCCAGACCTTGCTTCCATCGACATCACCAACCAATGGAGAATTCCAATGAACGCCAATCAGACCTACATCATGTTCAACACCGCTTCGGTCGGTGCCGCCTATTTCATGCTCGGCCTGTCGCTGTGGCTGGCGCCGGTCGACCTGGCGACCAAGGGCTACTGGGCCATGGGCATCCTGCTGCTCACCGGCAGCCTGGTGAACCTGGTCAAGTACCGCACCGACGAACGCCTGTCGGCCGAGATGACCGCCAAGATCGAAAAGGCGCGCAACGAAAAGCTGATCAGCGAATATGTCGGCAAGGAATGATGCCGGCACACCTGACGAAAAAAGCCCGGTCACCCGGGCTTTCTTGGGGCTTTGCAGCTTGGTTCCTCGCCCCCATGTAATGGGGGAGAGGTGGCCGCGAAGCGGTCGGAGAGGGGGCTGCGGCGTGGGCGAGTTTCCTCAGAATTCATTAGAGGTCGAGCCCCTCTCCGTGGGGGGGGGGGGGCCCCTCTCGGTCTCGGCTTCGCCGAGCCAACTCTCCCCCGCTTTGCGGGGGACAGGGACCCAATCCTCGCCCGGTCGGCGCCCGATGGCGCCCGATTACGTCACTTGTGCGACAGCGCCTCCAGCGCTTCGGCGGCGGCTTCGAGAATGGCGATCGCCTCGGCCTGCTTTTCAGCCGGGGCATCGACGATCTCACCGAGCGCCGCGCGCAGGCGGTGACGGATGGCACGGAATTCATCGCGCGTTTCCGAGCGTTCGCCACGGCCGCCCCGGCCGCCGCGACGGTCCTCGCTGTCATCGTTCCAGCCAAACCAGTCGCGCGCCTTGGCCATCTTGCGACCGAAGCGCTCGAGATGGTCGAGCACGCCGTCGATCATCTCGCGGTTATCGGCAAGATGCGCCTGCCCGGCCTCGGTGATGGAAAACACCTTCTTGTTGCCTTCGCTCGACGAGATGGCATAGCCGGCCTCTTCAAGGAAGGTCAGGGTCGGATAGACCACGCCCGGGCTCGGGCTGTAGATGCCGCTGGTGCGCTCTTCCAGCGCCTTGATGATGTCGTAGCCGTGGCGCGGCGCCTCGGCCAGCAGCGACAGCGTGATCAGCTTAAGGTCGCCGTCGGCCAGCATGCGCCCGGCGCGGAACATGTCGCCCGGGCCGCCGCGCCCGCCACCGCGACCGCCATGGCCGAACGGGCCAAAGCCGCCGCCCCCTCTGCCACCAAATTTGCCGGCCATGTGCATGAACATGCGTTCGCCGAAATGACCGCGCCCGAAATGATTGTCTTTGTGCATTGATTGCTCCTTGAGTTCTATCTCACGATATATCTTAATTAGGCGCGCACTCCCATAGAGTCAAGATATATCTTACGATGTATCTGATCGCACACCAGGCGCATGGGTTTGCCGATCCGGGCCTGTCATCTCAGACCAATGCGATGGATAAATTTGACTACCAGCGGCCGTTGCGCCGGTTCCAAGCATAGAGCAGGCCGGCGAAGCGGTCGTAGGCAAAGCGAGTCAGCGGCAAGGTCAACCGGTTGCCGAACAATCCTGCCAACCAGCCCTCGCCCGGCGTCACCTGCCACACGGCAATCGCCACATCGGCGCCGACCAGCAAGCGGCCATCCGCGTCGATGGCGTGCAGCCGGCGACGGATATCCTCGAGCGAGGCCCCAAATCCGCTGAGCGCCGCCGGTTCCAGGTTGATGTCGCGAAATTCGATCCGGCCGGCCTTGACCGCTTCGATCAGCCGGCGCTTCTGCCTGACGATGCCCGCATCGCAGACCGGGCAGCGCGTGTTGTACCAGACGGTCAGCAAGGGTGTGGTTCTATCATGGTCATTTGCCGCGCATGGCCACCTTCGGCCCGACGCATTGGTTGTCGCGAAACAGCACCCACTCCTCGCATAGGCGCCCGTTGGGCAACCGGCAGAATCCATATTGGTTGCCGGCCTTGTCCTTCCTGATTGTCAGGCGCCCGCCAACCTCCCCGCAGTGGACGGATGCTGGATTGACCATGCCGACCGGTTTTTGCGCGGCGGCGCTGGCATGGATCGGCATCAAGGACAACGCGGCAAGGCCGATAGCCAACATCGAAGAATAGCTCATCGCGATCTCCCTCGCCGCATTCTATCACGGCGAGGCGTCCCGTCCTGCGGCAAAGCGCCGTCAAGCCGGCACCCGGTTATCGACTTCCGGAACCCTGCCGGCCGCTTCATCCAAGCGAAGTGATGATCTCGCGATAAGCGAATTCAGGGAAAGCCTTGAGCGTTCGCGTCCGGATATTGCCGCTCGCCGCCAACATCAGCGCGAAACGCGCCAGCACAGCGTCGTCGGGCGCTTCGACCACCGCCACCATGTCGTAATCGCCCATGGTCAGGTAGAACGATTTGAACGATCCGCCCATCTCGCCAAGCTGCTTCCTGGCCGCGTCGAGCCGCTTGGGCGAGTCGCGAACGTTTTTCGCGCCCTGCTCGGTCCAGGTCATCAGCATGATGTAGGTCGTCATGGCACACCTCCCTCCGGGGCCACGGAGCACGGCGGCTTCGCCGGGGCGGGCATCCGGGTTGTCGCCCAGAAATTGCATCCGACGCGAAATTATCCTCCCGCAACGACCGTCCCGCAAGCACGTATTCATGCCATCATTTGCAGGCTTGAGGCGACAGCCGGCGGCGACCACGGAAAGCCGGTTCAAAACCCGCCCGATTGCGGCATTCTCCTTCGCGGCCATGGCGGAAATCCCAAGCTGACATCCGAGACCGGTCCACCGCCGGAGGGCTTCATGCGCGGGAAAACAGACCTGCCGCCGACCGGGGAGCGTCATCGTCAAGGGAGCGCGGCTGAACGTGCCGTTGAAGAAGCAATTTCCAACCGGAAACGAAAAAGGGCGCCAGTCGGCGCCCTCAATTCTTCGCGGAGATGACTCCCAGCTCAGCTGTCGAGGAAGCTGCGCAGCTTGCGCGACCTGCTCGGGTGCTTGAGCTTGCGCAGTGCCTTGGCTTCGATCTGGCGGATGCGCTCGCGGGTGACCGAGAACTGCTGGCCGACTTCTTCCAGCGTGTGGTCGGTGTTCATGCCGATGCCGAAGCGCATTCTGAGCACACGCTCCTCGCGCGGCGTCAGCGAGGCGAGCACCCGCGTGGTGGTCTCGCGCAGGTTGGCCTGGATCGCCGCGTCGATCGGCAGGATCGCCATCTTGTCCTCGATGAAATCGCCCAGATGCGAATCCTCCTCGTCGCCAACAGGCGTTTCGAGCGAGATCGGCTCCTTGGCGATCTTCAGCACCTTGCGCACTTTTTCGAGCGGCATGGCGAGCTTTTCGGCCAGTTCCTCCGGCGTCGGCTCGCGGCCGATCTCGTGCAGCATCTGGCGCGAGGTGCGCACGATCTTGTTGATCGTCTCGATCATGTGCACCGGGATACGAATAGTGCGCGCCTGGTCGGCGATCGAACGGGTGATCGCCTGTCGGATCCACCATGTCGCGTAGGTCGAGAACTTGTAGCCGCGGCGGTATTCGAATTTGTCGACCGCCTTCATCAGGCCGATATTGCCTTCCTGGATAAGGTCGAGGAACTGCAGGCCGCGATTGGTGTATTTCTTGGCGATGGAGATGACGAGGCGCAGATTGGCCTCGACCATTTCCTTCTTGGCGATCGCGGCCTCGCGCTCACCCTTCTGCACCTGGTTGACGATCTTGCGGAATTCCAGGATCGAGATCGCCGTTTCGGTGGCCAGGTGCTGGATCTCGGCGCGCAGCTCCTTGATCGCATCCTTCTCGTTCTTGGTGAATTCCTTCCAGCCGCGCGAGGTCAGATTGCCAATCGCGCGCGTCCAGTTCGGGTCGAGCTCGGAACCCTGATATTCCTTCAGGAACTCCTCGCGGCGCACACCGTAGCTTTCGGCGAGCCGCAACAGCTTGCCTTCGTTCTGCACCAGCCGCTTGTTAATGTCGTAGAGCTGCTCGACCAGCGCCTCGATGCGCGCGGTGTTGAGCGACAGCGACTTCACCGCCTTGATCAGCTGGTCCTTCAGCTCCTTCAGCCGGCGGTCCTGACTGGGCGACAGCGTGCCGGCCGCGGCCAGACGGTTCTCGACCTGCTGGTCCTGCAGCTTGCGCAGCTTCTTGTAGGTGTCGGCGATGACGTCGAGCGTCTCCATCACCTGCGGGCGGAGTTCGGCTTCCATCGCCGCCAGCGACAGGCTTGCCTCGTCCTCGTCTTCCTCGTCGTCATCCGTCAGGCCGCGCGTATCGGCGCCGACATTGGTGATGTCTTCTTCCTCGTCGCGGCCGCGGCGCGGCTTTTCCTCGGCCTTGGGAGCCTCCTCGATGCGTTCGACCACCGGAGCCTGCTTGGCTTCGGGACCGGCATAGGTGGCTTCGAGGTCGATGATCTCGCGCAGCAGGATCTTGGATTCGTTGAGCTCGTCACGCCAGATGATGATGGCCTGGAAGGTCAGCGGGCTTTCGCACAGGCCGGCGATCATCGTCTCGCGGCCAGCTTCGATGCGCTTGGCTATGGCGATTTCGCCCTCGCGCGACAGAAGCTCGACCGAGCCCATCTCGCGCAGGTACATGCGCACCGGATCGTCGGTGCGGTCGGTCGGCTCTTTCTTGGTGGTGGTGGCGGCGACCGCCGTGCCGGTCTGCTCGGCCAGCTCGTTGGCGTCTTCCTCGGCATCGGCCGCGGTGTCGCCGGCCTCGGCCTCTTCGCCCTGCTCGTCGTCCTCGACGACGTTGATGCCCATGTCGGACAGCATCGCCATCGTGTCCTCGATCTGCTCGGAGGTCACTTCCTCGGAAGGCAGCACCGAATTCAGCTCGTCCATGGTGACATAGCCGCGCTTCTTGGCGGCCTTGATCATCTTCTTGACAGCATCATCGGAAAGATCGAGCAGAGGGCCATCGGTGGCGCCTTCGCGTTCGGTCTCGACCTCTTCCTTTTCCTTAGTCGCCATAGTTTTTATCTTCTCCTAGCGGCCGGACATCGGGGCCGCGTAAGCTGTCGGACCAGTCAAATCGGATACGCTCGTTTTTCTAAACGCGCTTCACCGGGCCACGAACCGCATCAACTCTATTGTTTGGTGCATGCCGTTGTCCCAAAACCGGTTTCCACTCTTGGGCGACCACTCTTGGGCGACATGCATTAAGTCCAGATTAACCCTGATATCTGTGGCAGGCGGCCTGCCTGTCCAGTGACCAGTACCTCACATCGCTGCATTCCCGTCGATGCGGGTGCGGGTTAACGTTTCGAATCGTCCTGATTCCGCCATTCTGTCCGAAGGTCAAGCGCCTGTCGCATGATTCGCATGAAAAAAGCGAATCAATTACCCGACTTAGCGCGCCCCGCCCCCTAAGAAGGCACGGCCGCGCTCTCATTCCCGCACTCAGATGCACTTAGGCTCGACCAGCCCTGCCCGAAGAGACGCCAAATCCTTCGATCAGCGCTTCCGTCGCTTGTACATCCCTGAATTGCGCCTGAATTTCGATCAGATGGCGGAAGTTTTCGTCCGAGGGATCCGCTTCGAGCGCCGCTTCCGCCTGTTTCAGCTCCTTATGTAAGGTGCGCGCGCTGCGCTGCAAGTGCAACGCCTGGTTCAGAGCGTCGCGGGCATCGTCGAGTGCCGCCGTCTCCAGCGCCGGCCATTGCCGCGCCCGCCGGATCAGGCCGACGGCACGCTCCCAGATCTCGGCGCAGCCGGCACGCTCGATCGTCGCCACCACGGCTTGGCGGTCATTGGCCATGTCGTGCGCCATGGCGTCGAGGATGGCACCATGCAGCCGCTGCAGATCGGCATTGGCGAGGTCGAGGAACTCGACATGGGCGAAATTCTCGTCGATCAGCGGCGGATGGTTGACCAGCGCGACGATGATCGTCGCCTCGCGTACCGACATCCCCTCGCCGCGCTTGACCAGCGCCGACTGGCCGAGGCTTTCGGTGATCGCCATGCGGCCGCTGCCAGCCTTGGCGAACTGCCCGCCGGGTGCGGCCGCCTTGCCCTGCCCGGGTTTCCAGTCCTGACGGTTTTGCCGGGCACCGCGCTGGGAGCCGAAGAAACTCAGCACCCGCTCACGCATCTCTTGGCTGTAGTGATAGCGCAGGCTTTCGTCGCGGATGCGGCTGGTCAGTTCGCGCAGCGTCTTCTCGAGTTCGGCCCGCCGCTCCGGCGTGTCGAAGACGCCGCCTGCCGTCTCGCGCATCCACAAAAGGTCGACCAGCGGCCGCGCGTCGGCCAGCACCGCGCGGAATGCATCCGGCCCCTCGGCCTTGACCAGATCATCGGGATCCTTGCCCTCCGGCAGCAGAGCGAAGCGCGCCGAGCGCCCGGCCTGCACCGATGGTAGCGCGAGATCGGCGGCCCGCCATGCCGCCTTCAGCCCGGCCTTGTCGCCGTCGAAGCACAGCATTGGTTCCGGCGCCATGCGCCACAACAGTTCGAGCTGGTTTTCGGTGAGCGCGGTGCCGAGCGGCGCCACGACATTCTCGAAGCCGGCCTGCGCCAACGCGATCACGTCCATATAGCCTTCGACGGCGATGACCGTGCCGCCCTTGGCGAGCGCCCCCTTTGCCATCGCTTGGCGGGCGCGGGCGAAATTGTAGAGCACATTGCCCTTGTGGAAGAGTTCGGTGTCGGGCGAGTTCATGTATTTGGCCACTGCATCGGCGGCCAGCGCGCGGCCGCCAAAGGCGATGATCTTGCCGCGCGAATCCGGGATCGGGAACATGATGCGGTCGCGGAACCAGTCATAGGAGACCGGGATGTCGTCGCCGTGGCGGACCAGCCCGCAGGCCTCGATGTCCGCCTTCGGCACGCCTTTTGCGGCGAGATGCTCCTTCAGCGCATTGCGACTGTCAGGGGCGAAGCCGAGCCGGAACGAATGTTGCGTCGCCGGCGTCAGCCCGCGGTCGCGCAGATAGGCGCGGGCTTTTGCGCCTTCTGGTCCCTGCAGCCGCTCCTGGAAGAAAGCTGTCGCCATCTCCATGACGTCGGTCAGGCTGGCGCGTTCCTTCTCGCGCTGTTCTTCCCGTTCGTCGCGGACCGGCATCGGCACGCCGGCCATGTCGGCGATCTTCTCGACCGCTTCGGGAAAGCTCAGTCCCTCGAGTTCGGTGAGGAACTTGAAATGGTCGCCCGACACCGAGCAGCCGAAACAGTGGTAGCGCCCCTTCTTGTCCTCGCAGTGGAAGGACGGGCTCTTCTCGCCATGGAACGGGCAGCAGGCCCAATAGTCGCCGCGCGACGTATTGGTTTTCTTGCGATCCCACGCGACGCGCTGGCCGATGACCTGTGAAATCGGCACGCGGTCGCGGATCTCATCGAGAAAGGCGGGTGGAAAGCGCATTGAGGGAACTCGTTTCGCCACCATATAATCATGCCAGCGAAATCCGACGACCCCCAATACCGGCCATACCCGGTTTCCACAGGGCAAAGACGGCGTGCTACCGATATTCTGTCGGTCAATCGCCTTCGTCGACCAAACTCTCGACCGGCAGTTCAAGCGCGCGGGCCAAACGCAACCAAAGAGCGACGTCGCCGCCGCGCTTTCCATTTTCAATTTCCGAAAGATAGTTTTGGGTCACGCCAACGGAGGCGGCAAGGACCGCCTGGGTCTGCTTGCGGTACCTGCGCCAGAAGGCGAGCGGAGAAGTCGCGACCACAAGAGCCCGCGCTTCATCCGGCGTAAGGCCCGGAAGCTGACCGGCGCGAAACCCGCCAAGCGCCTGAGCGTGCTCCAGCGACTCGCGCAAAGCATCCAGTTCGCTGCGCGGCAGGATGGCCAGTTCCTCGCCTCCGGGGGTCGTGACATAGGCGATATTGTTCATCTCGGCATTCCTTCAATCATAGACTGATCCACGCGGCCCGATTTTGGTAACGACGATCTCCTGATCCGTCTCCTCGAACACCACGCGATAGTCACCGACCCTCAAACGCCTAGCCGTCGACCCTTGCAACGCCTTGACCATGTTGGCAAGGCTGTTTGGGTCGTCAGCATATGCTTCTATCTTCTATCTTCGACAGGATCCTCTCTGCATCCGCCCGATGCTTTCGCAGCGCCTTGGCAGCCAGTGGGAGAAGGATAACCCGCTTCACCTCCGAAATATCGCATATTGCGATATTTAAGGCAAGTCGATTCAGGCAAATGCTGGAGCGCGCACGACAAGAAAGGCGGCCGTTGCGGGCCGCCTTCCTTCAAGTCCAGCGCTGGGTTCTTTAGTGTGCGGCAAGCGCGCCGAAGATGACGCCGGAGAGGATGCCGACCAGCACATAGTCGTTGCCGACGCGGATCCATTCCTGGCCGGGGCCCGGGCGGCGCAGGCCGTAGCGGCCGTAGTCGCGAACCGGCTGGTGCTGCCTCCAGCCGGAATATCGCTGGCCGTTGCGCCAGTTGTTCCGCTTCACGATGACTTTCTTCTGAAAGACGCGCTTCTGGATGACGCGCTTCCTGACATCCCGGTGAGTCGGCTTCTGCCAGTCGACCTTGGTGTAATTCGACTGCGGCGCGACCGACGGGTTGATCGGTGCGGCCTGGCCGGTGAGCGAGGTGGCGGCCAACATCGAGAAAGCAAGCGCGGAAAGGACGATGCGTTTCATGGGAAGTCTCCTTGGGTTGTCGATGTCCCGAGGAGTAGCGGTCAATGGATGAACTGAAACTGAACACCAGCATTACAATTATGTAATGAATTCGCTGGTTTAGCGCAATGAGTTGAACAGTCACGCAAGGACAGGCACCAAAAGCGCGGCAGAGCTGGCCGAACTGCCGTCCCGCCCGTGGCCCCGAAATGCAACCAATTTCGCCTCCGTCCATTTTCCGACACGGCCCGTCGCGCCCCCGTGGGCCGTTGAAATCGACAAATTTTATTATCCGGCTAAAATATTCCAGCTATTATCCCTGCTACCATCGATGACTGCCATGACCGTGATTCGCACCCCAGCTTTCCGCCCTGCCCATCGCGCTGTCCGCGTCGCGGCCCGTTCCTGCGTGCAGGTGCCCCGATGAGCGGTTCCGTCGTCCTTCTGCATCTGGCCGGCGCCGTGGCGCTGATGCTGTTTGCCACCCGCATGGTCAAGACCGGCGTCGAACGCGCCTATGGCGATGTGCTGCGCCACAAATTGCGCGCCACCATGCGCAATCCGATCATGGCGGTGCTGGCCGGCACTGGCCTTGCGATCGCCTTGCAAAGCTCGACCGCAGTCACCCTGCTGGTCGGTTCCTTCGCCGGTTCCGGCATCGTCTCGGGTGCCGCGGGCCAATTGGCGGTGCGCGGCGCCGAGATCGGCTCGGCGCTCGTGGTCAAGCTTTTGACCTTCGATCTGACGCTGCTGGTGCCGCTTTGCCTGATCACCGGCACGGTGATGTTCATGGCCACCGAGCGGCGCGACTGGCGCCAGACCGGCCGCATCCTGGTCGGCATCGGCCTTTTGATCCTGTCGCTGGAAATGATCGGCCAGGCGTCGGAGCCGCTGCGCAACAGCCAGCTCATGCCGGTCATCATCAACTACTTCTCCAGCGATTCCATCACCGCCTACCTGCTGGCGGCGCTGATCACCTGGCTGTTCCAGTCCAGCATCGCGGCGGTCCTGCTGATGGCGACGCTCGCCGGGCGTGGCCTTATCAGCCCCGAACTCGGCGTCGTCCTCATCCTTGGCGTCAATCTCGGTTCCTCGATCATCGCGCCGATGCTGACCCGCTCGGCCGGGCCCGCCGTGCGCGTCGTGCCGATCGGCAATCTCCTGATGCGCGGGCTGGGCTCGCTGGTCATGCTGGTCCTGTTCATGATCTTCAGGCCGCATGTCGGCTTCCTCGGCGCGACGGCGTCGGACCAGATCGTCAACGCTCACATCCTGTTCAACGTGATCATCCTGCTCGCCGGCCTGCCGCTGGCCGGTTTCGTCTACCGCGTTTCCGAGAAGATCGTGGCGCTCGGCACCAAAGCCGCGCCGGCCGCCTCCCTCGACATCGTCGAGCTTTCCGCGCTCAACGAAAGCGCGCTCGACGTGCCCAGCCAGGCGCTGGCCAACGCCACGCGCGAGGTGGTGCGGGTGTGCGAGACGGTCGAGATCATGCTGAAGCGCATCATCGAGCTCTATGAGAGTGCCGACACCGACAAGATCAAGGCGCTGGCCGCGCTCGACGACCGCGTCGACCGCAAGCACGCGGCCATAAAGCTCTATCTTGCCAAGGTCACCAAGAACCCGCTGACCGAGGACGAGGCGCTGCGTTGCCAGGAGCTGATCGGCGCCTGCGTCAAGCTGGAGCAGGTCGGCGACATCATCGTGCGCAACATGCTGGTGCATGTGAAGAAGAAGTTCGACCGCGGGCTGGAATTCACCGACGAAGGCTGGAGCGAATTGTGCGCCTTCCACGGCTCGGTGCTGGCCAACGCCCGGCTTGCCTTCAACGTGCTGGTGTCGCGCGATCCCGAAACCGCCCGTCAGTTGGTGCTGGAAAAGGACCAGTTGCGTGACCGCGAGAAGGAAACCAGCGCCAGCCATTTCCTGCGGCTGCGCGAGGGTACCGCCAAGAGCGTCGAAACCAGCTCGATCCACCTCGACACCATCCGCGACCTGAAGCAGATCAACTCGCTGCTGGCGTCGATGGCCTATCCCGTCCTGGAAGAGCGCGGCCTGCTGACAGGATCGAGGTTGAAGGCCAGCTGAGGCGGTGAAGCTGCCAATCTCCCCACCTGTGGGGGAGATGTCCGGCAGGACAGAGGGGGGGCGCCGTAGAGCGCGGCCTTTGATCGCCTTTTGATTTTTTAATTTGCCGCAGGCGTCAGTCCCAGGGGCAGAAAATTGATAGGGTGGCGGGACAGCGCCCCTCTCTGGCCTGTCGGCCATCTCCCCCACTTGGGGGGAGATTGGCAGCTTCACCGCCTTGCACCCTCACTGAAGAAAACCTAAACCGACGCCCACAATTTCTGGATTGCCCGCAAGGCCCATCCGTGGTTTGAGGCCGTTCCAGCCAAGGCTTTTCCCATGTCGCTTCCACTCATCGCCCTGTTCATCGCCGCTTTCGCCTTCGGCACCACCGAGTTCGTCATCGCCGGCGTGCTGCCGCAGGTGGCACAGGGGCTCGGCGTCTCGGTTCCCACATCGGGTTATCTCGTTTCGGGTTACGCCTGCGGCATCGCCATTGGCGGACCGCTGCTGGCGCTCGCCACCAAATCGATCTCGCGCAAGACCTTGCTGCTCGGCCTCGCCATCGTCTTCACCATCGGCCAGGCGGCCTGCGCGCTGGCGCCGGACTTCACCTCGATGCTCTTGTTGCGTATTGCCGTCGCGGTCGCGCATGGCGCCTATTTCGGCGTCGCCATGGTGGTGGCGGTCGGCCTTGTGCGTGAGGACCAGCGTGGCATGGCGGTCGCCGTCATCCTGTCCGGACTGACCGTCTCCAACGTCATCGGCGTGCCGGCGGGCACCGCGATCGGCAACATCTGGGGCTGGCGCGCGACCTTCTGGGTGATGTGCGCGCTGGGCGTCGCGGCAACTTTTGCCATGGCCGCCCTTCTGCCGCGCACCACGGGATATCAAGCGAAGCATGCCGGCCTTGCCCGCGAGGTCCGCGTGCTGGCGCGCCAGCAGGTCTGGACCTCGCTGATCCTGATGCTGATGCTGATGATCGGCCAGTTCGGCCTGTTCACCTACATCACCCCGACATTGCTTGAGATCACCGGGCTGGACGAGGATCTGGTGCCCTGGGTGCTGCTGCTCAACGGCGTCGGCGCCACGCTCGGCGTCTTCCTCGGCGGCAAGCTCTCCGACTGGAAACTGATGCCCTCGCTGATCACGATGCTTGGCCTACAGGCGGTGACGCTGGCGGTGATCTATGCCGTCAGCCCCTATCCCCTACCGATGATCGTTGCGATCGTCATCTGGGGCGGCCTCAACTTCGCCATCGGCACGCCGATCCAGACCCGCATCCTGGCCTGGACCGCGGACGCGTCGAACCTCGCCTCCTCGCTGATCCCGTCCGGCTTCAATGTCGGCATCGCGCTGGCGGCGTCGCTGGGTGCCGCCATGCTGAACAGCGGCTTCGGCTATCGCAGCCTGCCGCTGCTTGGCACTTTCGCGATGCTGGTCGCCGTGCTCGTGGCACTCGCCTCGTATCTTTGGGAAGCGCGCAGCAATGCCACGCCGCCGCTGACGGCCGCCGCCGAGTAGCGCCTCAACCACCCCCACCCCATCCGTGCCCTGTCCGACCACGCGCCGTGTGCTGACGAGCACGGGTGAGGATGGCGCCGGCTACAGTTTGATCCGGAACCGCAAACTCTCCGCCCCGCCATAGGCGGCATCCTCGAAGAAGCGCTCGACCAGCCTGCCGCCATTGGCCAGGATCACCTTGTGCGACGCCGGGTTGCCCGGCTTGGCGGTGATCTCGACGTGAGCCAGGCCAACCGCCCTCGCCTCGTCCAGCATCAGCCGCAGCGCCTCGGTCGCGTAGCCGCGCCGCCGCTTCCACGGCACCACCGCATAGCCGATATGGCCAAGCACATGCGGCGGCAGGTCCGCCGTGCCTTTCTGCCAGCGCAAGCCGATCGAGCCCGATGCCTCGCCGTCCCAGATCCAGCGGCGGAAACCCGGCAGGCGTGGCACTTTCGTCCCGTCGGGCAAGGTGATCGGGCCACCTTTCGCCTCGGGATCGTCGAGGCTGGCCAGAAACGCCACCGGATTCTCTTCTATCGCCGCAAGTTGCTCGCGCGTCGCCTGCAAGAGCCGCACATTGTCCGGCGACCAGCCGCGCTCAAGCGCCGCCTTGTAGGACGGCAGATGTTCAAGCGCGGGTCTGACGATCTCGACCATGATCCATGCTCTCTAGCCGTGGCCGGGAGAACGCTCAAGCCGCCTGGAAGCGGATCTCGCCCTTGTTGAGGAAACACGCCTTGCTGAACAGCGACAGGTCCAGCGGGTTCGGCAACCGGATATCGCCGATACCGGGAAACGGCTTCGTCGATGGATCGTATGAGCGGTCGATCTGCGAGATGAAGACCAGGATCACGCCGCTGTCGCGTGCGAAGGCCTTCAGCATGCGAACCTGGTCCATCAGCTCGGGATTCTCCCGCTTCTGGTCGAGCAGCTGCAGATAGTCGATGACCGCCAGCGTGCCGCGCGGCGCCGATCCCAGCACTTTGACGATATAGCCGGCGCTGATGGCATCGGAATTGTCGAACTCGAACAGTCCGCCGAACTGCTGCGGCTCGATGCCGATGGCGCGAAGCCGGTCGAGCACATCGCTTTGTGTATATTCCAGAGTGAAGAACACGCTGCGATGGCCTGACTTCATGGCTTCGGCCGCGAGTTCGAGGCTCATCAGGGTCTTGCCGTGGCCCGGCCGCGCGCCAACCAGGACCAGATCGCCGGGCGCCAGCCGCGCAAACAGCCTGGCGGCGGGCGAGATTTCGGCCACCTTGGCCGCGAGCAGGCTCCAGCCGGCAAAACCTTCGCGAGCGGCAATACGGTCAAGTGCCTGGTGGAGCGGGATTTTTGCCTCGCGCGACAACAGCCTGGCTTGACGCTTCAGATGGTAGATGGGCGCGATCATCGCAAAACCTCCTGGTGCGAGCAGTTTTCGCAACCCCTCCTCATGCCTTGTGCTCGAACAGTCGGTTCGGTGATCGGAGTGCCCCGCATGAACGAATGCTTTCCCGGCGGAGGGAGGAGGCACGGGCCGTGCCAGAATCAGATGATAGCGCAATCCCAAGGGATCGAAAATCGCGCACATCCCTGGATCCGCAGTCGAGCGGCGCAAGCCTTGAGCCAGCATCCCGGCCTACGGACGTTTTGCGCGCCGCCTTCGTGCCTATTTGACGGAGCGCTAAACAAGATGTGTTTCGCCGATTGGCGCGAGGCATTTTATGATCGGCTGCTTGCGGCAAGGATTCGCAAGGCTTCGACAGGAGAATTGAACCGGTGCGGTTGAGATCTGTCCCTTTGGGTATCGTCGCCGGCTTGTCGCTTGTCGTCATCGCTTTGACGGTATCGGCCCGGTCCTTCGCCGCGCTGCAGCCATCCGATATTCCGGCCTGGCTGCAGGCTCATGTCGGTGACGGCGATGGCCAAATCTCGCAAGTGGTCCTGGAGCGGGCGCGCGCGCTTTACCGCAAGAAGGTCGCGCAGGGCGCCGTCAGGAACCCCTGCTATTTTGCCATGGACGCCACGCGTCCCGGCGATCTGGGCAACGGCGTGCTGGGGCGCCGGTATTACGTCGTGTGCGAAGCCAGCCAGTCGTTTCACGCCATTTCGTCGGGACATGGTGGCGGCCGCAACCTGAAAGGCACGGTCGATTTCTCGAATGGCAGGCGCTGCGCGAAGAATTTCGGCAATGCCATGGATTCGGAGCTGACCGCCGGCGGAGCCTACATGACCCGCGAGGCGAAAACCTCGTTCAAGGGCTATTACCGCACTGGCGCGAAGCAGGACGTGGCCTTCCAGCGCACCTTCATCCAGTTCGATGGCGAAGGCGAAGCCGCCAACGCCAGGCAGCGCGTGATCGGCGGCCATGCCGCGCAGGTGCTGCACGGCATGTGCATGCGCAAAAGCCCGAACAGCTCCTATGCCGACCACGATGGTCTGGTGCCGTTCGGCAAGCTGGTGGACTATGCCGGCGGCCGCAGCAATGGCTGCACCAGTTGGTCGCCTTCGGATGCGCGGCAGATCATCTCGATGGTCAAGGACAACCCGACGACGCTATACATCTACCCGGAATCGCGCGACATCGCCGCCGTCGCGCAAGCATCGGCCAAAAGCCATTCGCTGTCCGGCACAGATCTCTACTGGAACGCCTCCTGCCTGAAAGAAATCGGCGCGCCGAAATTCTGGCCGCGCAAAACCCTCGAGCCGATCATCGTGCAATACAAGAAAGACCATCCGGCGGCACCGTCGCAACCAGTGCCGATCTGCAAGGAGCCGTGAGGACCACTACGTCGCCAGACAGCAGACCACGGACTCTCGGTCAGCGCAGGAAATCGAGCACGGTTTTTATGAACTCCGCCGGATACTCCACATTCGACAGGTGAACCGCGGGCAGGACAACCAGCTTCGCGCCGGGCACCGCCGCGGCGATCAGTTCGCCGTGGCTGGCCGCCGTCACTGTGTCGTGCTCGCCGGCGATCACCAGCGTCGGCCGGTTGATCAGCGCCACGCTGCGGCGAAGGTCGGCATCGCGAACGGCGGCGAACAGACCCGCCAGGCCTTGCCGGTCGATCGTCAGCAGCATGGTGCGGAATTCCGCGATGATGGGCTCGTTGGCCGCCACCATCTTGGCGGGGAACCAGTTGTTGAGGAACATTTCGGCGGTTTCCGACATGTCGGGCGCCTGCTGTACCGAGACAATCCGCTCGTCGAAATAGCTTGCCGGCCCGAGATGCGACGAGGTGTTGCTCAGGATCAGCCGGTCGATGCGCTCGGGCGCGTGGACGCCGAGCCATTGCCCGACGAAGCCACCCAGCGACAGGCCGAGGAAATGCACGCGTCCAAGGCCGAGCGCATCGAGCAGCTCGATCACGTCGCGGCCGAGCCGGTCGAGCGAATAGGCCCCGATCGGAACACTCGACCCGCCATGGCCGCGAAAATCGTAACGCAGAACACGGAAATGCCGGGACAGCTCGCCGACCTGCCCGTCCCACATATGCAGCGTCGTGCCGATTGAGTTCGACAGCATCAGCACCGGCTTTCCGGCGTCGCCGTCGAAGCGGTAGGCGATGCGCGTGCCATCGCCGACAGTCACGAAGTTCAGCTCACTCATGATGAAATTCCTTCTGGAACGTTGAATGAGGCTAAGCGTAGCTGCGGCCGGCTTTTGGTGATATTACAAAGATAGGACAATCTCTGTAGTCAAAGCTGACATGGCCGAATTCACCTTGCACGACTTGCAATGTTTCGATGCCGTGATCCGCACCGGCGGCTTTCAGCCGGCGGCCGCCCTGCTGCACCGCTCGCATCCGGCGGTGTTCGCCGCCGTCGCCAAGCTCGAACGGCAGCTTGATCTCGTTCTCCTGGACCGCAGCGGCTATCGCGTGCGCCCGACCGAGGCAGGGCTGTCGTTCCACCGCCGCGCGCAAGCGCTGCTGCGCGAACTGGAAGGTCTGCGTGTCCACGCCGCCCAGCTCTCGATGGGCGAGGAAAGCGAAATCCACGTTGTGATTGGCGACCTCTGCCCGCGCCCGCAGGTGCTTGGCATGCTCGGGCGGTTCTTCGCTCAATGCCCCGGCACGCGCCTCCATCTGCACTTCGAAGCCGTCGGCGGTCCGTGGGAGCGCCTCTTCGATGACGAAGCCGATCTGATCCTGCACTGGGTCGATAAGGGCGATGCACGGGTGGAATGGGTCGATTTGTGCAAGGTGCCCTTCATTCCCGTGGTGGCGCCTGGCTTTCTGCCGCAGCGTATCAAGGAGCCGATCACTCCCGATCAGATGCAGGCACTCACCCAATGCGTGATGCGCGACAGCGCCCGCCATTCGCCACAACAAAACTATTCGCTGATCGAAGGCGCGCCGCAATGCCTCGTGGCCGACCAGGGCATGAAGAAGGAGATCATCCTGCAGGGCCTCGGCTGGGGTCACCTGCCCCGCTTCCTGATCGAGGACGAGTTGCATGACGGGCGCCTGCGTTCCATTGCCGGCCGGCATATGCCGGGCCGCACCGACGAGCTGGTGGTGGCGCGCCGCCGCGACCGCCCGCACGGCCCGGTCGCGAACCGGCTCTGGGACCATATCCAGCAGGAAGCGCCGGCACTACGCCGCGCGTTGGAGCCTCGGAGGCCCGCCGGAGAGATGCCGACCAACCAGTCGCG
Organism: Mesorhizobium sp. B283B1A; assembly: GCF_020165735.1. NCBI lineage: Bacteria > Pseudomonadati > Pseudomonadota > Alphaproteobacteria > Hyphomicrobiales > Phyllobacteriaceae > Mesorhizobium > Mesorhizobium sp. B283B1A. The sequence goes on along the minus strand of NZ_JAIUIQ010000025.1, from coordinate 17,731 downwards.
AAAGGTGCAAGTGGAAACCGGTCGTTAATGACGGGCCGTGACTATCGGCATAGGCCGCGATTGGGATCATTTGCATCCTCGCCGCGTTGACCACCTGAGACGAGCGCACCATAGCGCGAACGGCAACGCCACAGTTGGGAGAGATGACAATGCCTGACAAGAAAATCATGGAGAAGGCCCGAGAGGACAAGCGCGAGGGCAAGTCGCCGAGCACGCAAGCCGGCGAGTTTGTGCGGGACGAAATCGAAAAGGTCCGCCAGGGGAAGCATGGCGCACGCTCGACGCGGCAGGCTATCGCCATCGGACTTTCCGAGGCGAGACGGGCAGGCGTGGACCTGCCCCCGCCCGAGAAGGGCAAGGTGAAGGAGAGCACGCGCAAGAGCGCCGAATATGCGTATGAGGCTGGCCAGGGCGAACGCAAGCCGAAACGCCGGCCGCGAGTCTCGAAAGCGGTCTCCAAGGTGCTCGAGCGCGAGCCGAAGAACACGGCATCGCACGAGGCGCTGTCGCAGCAGGCCAAGCGCGCGGCCTCGCGCCGGACGGCCGAGGAACGCTCGGCTGCCGCGGAGAAGGCGGCCGAGACGAAAGGTGCATCCGGTCGTTCCGCCGCCGCACGCAAGGCAGTGCGCACCAAAGGCACCCGCGGCAGGAAGCAGGCGGCGCGGAAGTCGGCCAGAACGCGTACACACCACGCGTAGGTCAAGATGGCATTTGTGCCTCGCGGACGGATCCAGCGGGCCGAAACGCGCCTGGCTGCGCTCCAGATTTGTCGATTGGAACCGACGGACTGCAATCTAGTTAGTAAGCCAGCCCAGTTAGTGAGCCGGCCCAGTTAGTAGGCCGGCAAGTCTGGTTGCAGCCTTGCCGCGATTTGACCGGCGGTCTCAAGGCCGACCAGCTGAGCTTCGGAAGCGTGGAAAGCACGCTTGATGGAGAAAATCATGAACCAGTGGTCAAACGCCAAGCTTTGTGACGTTGCAAATCTGATCCTAGGAGCAATTCTGTTCGTGTCTCCCTGGCTATTCGCCTTCGCGTCGGGAACGCAGTCCCAGAATGCCATGGGCAGCGGAATAGTGATTGTCGTACTTTCGATCGCCGCCCTCGCCGCCTTTGCTGTCTGGGAGGAGTGGCTGAACCTCGTTGTGGGTCTTTGGGTACTCGTGTCTCCCTGGGTGCTTGGATTCCAGGCAACCACGGCTATGAGCGTGCATGTTGTAATCGGCGTTCTGGTCGCGGTCCTGGCTGCGATCGAGCTCTGGATGATGCATCAGAACCCTCCGACGCAGTCCGCGGCCTAGCAGGACCGCCCTGCTCATCGGCGATGACACCTGCTCATCGCCGATAACGTTGGAAACGCCGGCTGGCGGATGATGGGTAAATGAGCGCGGAGCGCCCGCAACCGGCCGCTCCGTTGCTAACGGCAACCCGCAGCCGAGCCATGCGTGACAGAGAAGGTGTCGATATGAAAGCAGTTCGTATCCATGCTTTTGGCGGGCCGGAGGTTCTTTCCATCGAACAAGTCCCCTTGCCTCAGCCGCTTGACGACGAGGTTTTGCTCAAGGTCCGCGCAGCGAGCGTCAATCCGGTCGACTACAAGATCCGCGAAGGTTCGAGGAACCAGGCTCTGCCGGTCACGCTCGGGCGCGATGTGTCCGGCGCGGTGGAAATATGCGGCACGCGGGCGCACACGCTGAAGAAGGGCGACGAGCTATTTGCCATGCTTGGTCAGGACCGAGGCGGCAATGCCGAATACGTCGTGGTCAAGGCGACGGAGGCGGCCGCCAAACCGGATCGTCTAAGCCACGTCGAAGCCGCGGCGGTGCCGCTTGCGGGCATCACCGCGTGGCAGGGCCTGTTCGATCATGGAGGCCTCAAATCCGGCCAAAGGGTACTCATCCATGGCGGCGCCGGCGGCGTCGGTCATATGGCGATCCAGCTGGCCAAGGCCGCAGGTGCGTTCGTCGCGACAACCGTTTCGGCCGAGGATGTCGTCTTCGTCCGTGAGCTTGGCGCCGATCAGACGGTCGACTACAGGAACCAGCGTTTCGAAGAGGTCGTCGATGAGGTCGACCTTGTGTTCGACCTCATCGCGGGCGACACGCAGGACCGCTCCTGGGAGGTGCTCAGGCCAGGCGGGACACTCGTTTCCACGCTTTCCCAACCTTCGCAGGAAAAGGCAAACTTGCATCGGGCGCGTGGCGTCTCCTATGTGGCCGAGCCGAATGCGGCGCAGCTCGCGGAGATTGGCCGCCTTATCGACGCTGGCAAGGTCACCCCCTTCGTGCAGGCTGTCTATCCTCTTGGAGAGGTCGCCACAGCCGAGGAACGGCTGGAAAACGAGCATGTCCGCGGCAAGATCGTGCTCGAGGTGTCCGCTTAGCAGCCTGGCCGAGCCGCCGCGACGATGAGCGCTACCGGTTTGGATGTTTTCGACAGGACGCTACAGACAACGAACATCTGGCTCGACGAGATTATGAAAGATCATGGGCCGGATCGGCGGATTGCCTGGCACATATTGGGTGCGGTCTTGCGGACCATAAGGGACAGGCTGCAGATCGGACTTGCGGCCAAGCTTGGGGCGGAACTGCCGCTCTTGGTGCGCGGTGCTTATTACGACCACTACCGGCCCGCAGCCGAGCCGGACAAGACGCGCTCCCTGGAAGATTTTTCGCAGCATATCGACGAGGAATTGAAATCGATCCGCCCTGTCGATCCCCAAGATGCCGCGCGCTCGGTGTTCCGGGTTCTTACCCGGCATATCGACCTTGGTCAGTCGGCCAAGGTGCGGGACGCGCTGCCGAAGGAAATCCAGGCGCTCTGGCCGGAGAGCGTCGGCGCCAAGTAGCGGCGTCACCGAATCCGGCGGCTCGCCAACCAGCCGACCCGGGACTGGCGCCCTGCGGGGCGTCAGTCCCGCAAACGGTTTGCGGCATGGTCCTGGCGCTGCTCGGTCGCGACCTGTTTGGAGTCCAGACCGCGTTCCCGGGAATGCTGTGCCTTGTCGCGATTGGAAAGGACCTGGTTTTCTTCCAGCTTGTCCTTTGGCGTTACAGTCATGGCACCTGTGCCAGACCCCTTTCCCTGTGAACCTGCTCCGATGTGCTTCTTGCTACCGCGTGCCATGGGCTGCCTCCAATTCATGCCAAGGGCTGCCTCCAATTCATGCCAAGATGTTGCAGGGTCGGTGCCTAGTTGCGGTTCTTGTGATGGACGCTTTCCTGATTTTTGCCGCGAAGGATGTTGCGATCGTCGGGATCGACGAGATCAGGTGTGTCGGTCCTCATGTCCGAGCCCTTGCGCAGCGCTTCACGTTCCGCTGGCGACCGTTTCAGGTCCGCCTTCGCATCGAAATCCTTGCTGGCGTTTTTGGTATTTTCCCGCTCTTCAATGATGCGCATCTGCTGATCGTGGGTTCTGCGTCCGGTCATCGCTTCCTCCGGCATATTCGTGTTGGCGTCGCAGGCTGAGGAGATGACGCAGGGTCATCTGAGTGGCCCGTTGCGGCATCCCCAATCCGAGCCTGTCCTCATGGTGATAATGGCAAGGCGCCGGGATCGTTCCGAAAGCTGCTCGCCATTTGGTGACTCGGCGGTATCCGAGTTTCAATTCCAAGACATGGGTTCGGAGGCGACCAGGTCGGCTGAAATCGCTCCGGAGGTGGATGATGGACAGCGCCCCTACTGCAGCAGCCCCTTGACGATGCCGCTTGCCTTGCCGAAATCCATCTGGCCGGCATATTTCTGCTTCAGCGCGGCGATCACCTTGCCCATGTCCTTCTGGCTGGCGGCACCCGTCGCCGCGATCGCCTCGCGCGCCGCGGCCGCGATCGCCGCATCGTCGAGCTGCGTCGGCAGGAAGCCGCGGATGATCTCCATCTCGCCGCGCTCCTGCGCCGCCAGTTCCGGCCGCTTGCCGTCCTCGAACGCCTTGGCCGATTCCTCGCGCTGCTTCACCATCTTGGCCAGGATCTGCAGGATCTCCTCGTCGCTGGCCGGTCCCTTGCCGGCGCCGCGATTGGCGATGTCGCGATCGTGTATGGCGGCCTGGATCAGCCGCAATGTCGGCAGCCGGTGCTTGTCCTGGGCCTTCATCGCGCTCTTCAGGGATTCGGCGATTTTTCCGCGCATCATGCTTTCTCCTTCGGCCGGCGCGGACAATAGCGCCGGCGGCAAGCCAAGGCAAACCCTCATATCACGTGGCAAGTGTCTGATATTGCTGGATGAAATATTTCGCCGCCGCATTTCGCATGATCATTGACCGCCCCGCCCCCTTCCCCTATGTACTCAGCCTTGCATGAACTGAAGCCTGACTGCGTGGAGCCGCGAATTCGCCGCTTCGCGCCGTTTGCCGCGCGGATGGCCCAACGGGCCGGTTGCAAGCGCGCGGCCTGATAGGAGTGCCGACATGGCCGAGATGACGCCCGCCTGGGCAATCGAAAAGCCGACCGCCTTGCTGGTGCTGGCCGACGGCACCGTCATCGAGGGTCGCGGCCTTGGCGCCACGGGCTCGGCTGTCGCCGAAGTCTGCTTCAACACGGCACTCACGGGCTACCAGGAAATCCTCACCGATCCGTCCTATGCCGGCCAGATCGTCACCTTCACCTTCCCGCATATCGGCAACATCGGCACCAACGGCGAAGACATCGAGGATCTCAATCCGGTCGCACGCGCCGGCGCCGTGGGCGCGGTGTTCAAGGCCGACGTCACCAATCCGTCCAACTACCGCGCCGCCGGTCACCTCGACCAGTGGCTGAAGAAGCGCGGCATCGTCGCGCTTTCGGGCATCGACACCCGCGCGCTGACCGCGCTGATCCGCGAAAAGGGCATGCCCAACGCCGTCATCGCGCACGCGCCCGACGGCGTCTTCGACCTCGAAGACCTGAAGCGTCGCGCCGCCGCCTGGTCGGGTCTGATCGGGCTCGACCTTGCCAAGGAGGTCACTTCGGGCCAGTCCTCGGTCTGGCGCGAGACGCCCTGGGTGTGGAACGAAGGCTTTGGCGAACAGGCCGAGCCCTCCATGCACGTCGTCGCCATCGACTACGGCGTCAAGCGCAACATATTGCGCCTGCTTTCCGGCCTCGGCGCCAAGGTCACCGTGGTTCCGGCCAGCACCGGCTCGGAAGAGATCCTGGCCATGCAGCCCGACGGCATCTTCCTCTCCAACGGCCCCGGCGATCCGGAAGCCACCGGCGACTATGCCGTGCCGGTCATCCAGGATCTGCTCAAGACCGACATTCCGGTGTTCGGCATCTGCCTCGGCCACCAGATGCTGGCGCTGGCGCTGGGCGGCAGGACCGCCAAGATGCACCAGGGCCACCACGGCGCCAATCATCCGGTCAAGGACCACACCACCGGCAAGGTCGAGATCGTCTCGATGAACCACGGCTTTGCCGTCGACGCCGACTCGCTACCCGCCGGCGTCGAGGAGACCCATGTCTCGCTGTTCGACGGTTCGAACTGCGGCATAGCGCTGACCGGCCGCCCGGTGTTCTCGGTCCAGCATCACCCCGAGGCCTCGCCCGGCCCGCAGGACTCGCACTATCTGTTCCGCCGCTTCGTCAATCTGATCCGCGAAAAGCGCGGCGAGGAATTGCTGGCCGAGCGGGCTTGATCCTGCAAGATTGACGATCTGCGATAATATCGCTTAACTCATAGCGATAAATCTGCGATACTGGTCTTGTGAAGACGATCATCCTTTCGGTATCGGCGGCTCGCGATCTAGACAATCTGCCCGCCGATGTCCGCGAGCAGGTCTCCGAAGGTTTGATCGCTTACGCAGTCAGCGGCCGTGGAGATGTAAAGCGTCTTTCCGGCAGGGACGGTTACAGGCTGCGGATCGGGCGCTACCGCGTCATATTCGATGAAGATCGCGCCACGATTCTGGCTATCTGTATCGGCAAGCGTGAAACGACGACCTACAGTCGACCATAGGACAGATCACATGAACGCTCCGCAAATCATAAGGACCCCAACCGGCGAAGAACTGGTCGTCATCCCGAAGGCGGACTACGAGGCATTGCTTCATGCCGCCGAAGAAAACCTGGAAGACGCTGCCGATGTAGCAATCTACGACGAACGGAAGGCCGGGCTCAAAACGGAAGAGACCCTGCCTGCCGACGTGACCATGGACATTTTGCGGGGCTCCAGCCGCCTCAAGGCGCTGCGCAACTGGCGCAAGCTGACGCAAGCCGAATTGGCGGGTGCAATTGGTGTCAGCCAGGGTTTCCTGTCGGATCTCGAATCCAATCGCCGTAAACCATCAGCGCAAACCAGCAACATGCTGGCCAAGGCACTGGACATTCCGGCCGAGTGGATCGAACCGTAGAAGCGCCTAAGCCACCGGCCGGCCTTCGCTGGCTTCCAATATGGCGAACCATTGCTGGCGGTCGAGCACGATATCGAGCGCCTTGACCATCGCGGCCAAACGTTCTGGGTTCATCGAACCGAGCACCGGCACTGGCCGGGCGGGATGGCGCAGCAGCCAGGCGATGGCGACAGCGGCGAGATCGCCGGCACCGATCTCGGCTGCCACCGCCGCCAGCGCCGCCCGCACCCGCGCCTCGCGCGCTTCCCTGCCGGTGAACAGCGAGCCGCCACCGAGCGGCGACCAGACCATCGGCGCGTAGCCGAGACGCTGCGCGTGGTCGAGGCTGCCGTCGGTCAGCGCGGACGTCTTCAGCACCGACATCTCGATCTGATTGGTGGCCAAGGGAAACGGCAGCCGCGATGCCAGCAGGTCGAACTGCGACGGCGTGAAATTGGACACGCCGACCGCCCTCGCCTTGCCTGATTTAACCAGCGCGGCAAGTGCCGCCGCCGTCTCGTCCGCATCCATCAGCGGATCCGGCCGGTGCAGCAGCAACAGGTCGAGATAGTCGGTGCCGAGATTGGTGAGCGAACGGTCGACCGAGGCTGTGATATGCGCGGCGCTGGTGTCGTAGTGCTTCAACCGGTTTCGCGGCCTGTTGGCGGACGCCAGCATGATGTCGCATTTCGAGATCAACTCGATCTGCTCGCGCTTGCCTTTCCAGCGCGCCAGCCCGGCGCCGAACGCCGCCTCGACCTCGTAGTGCCCATAGATGTCGGCATGGTCGAAACTGGTCAGGCCGAGATCGACGGCGCTGCCGATCAGCCTTGCGACTTGATCGGCATCCGGGCGCACGGCTCCGTCGAGAAGGCGCCAGGCACCGAAGACCAGCCGCGACAGCGACACGTCCTTTGTCAGCGCAATGCGGCTGTCGTGGCTCATACCTGTGCTCCGTCTTCGGCAACGCCGGTGGTGACATTTGCACGCGTCGCCGGCCGCGCCACCTTGGTGACAAAGACGATGACCGCCAGCGTCAGGAAGCACGCACCGACCAGATAGGGCGCACCACCGAAAGTCACCGGCGCGCTTGGCCCGGTGAACCAGGAAAAGATCGCCGTATAGAGCAGCGGCGTGATGATCGAGGTGATCGAGAAGATCGAGGTCATCGCGCCCTGCAGTTCGCCCTGTGCCGACGGCGGCACCTTGGCGGCGGCGAGGCTTCGGAGCGGCGGATCGGCCAGCGCTTCCAGGCAGCCGACGACGATCACCGCATAGATCATCCATCCCTGCGAGGCGAAGGCGTAGCCGAACGCGCTCGCCGCCGTGAATGTCAGCCCGATGACCGCCGTTCTCCACTCGCCGAGCCTGGGGATGATGCGCGGCAGAACCGTGCCCATGATGATCGCGCCGCATAGGCCGAAGGCGCCGAGCGAGAAGCCGATCTGCTGTTCGCTCCAGCCATAGCGGTAATTGGAGACGAACGACCAGACCGCCGGGTACATCATGTGCCCGAGCGTCATCAGGAAGAAGACGAGCCCGATCCAGCCGATGCCATGATACTGGCGCATCTGCAGCAGCGTGCCGACCGGTTGGCGCGTTTCCACTCGAAGCGGCGCCGATGCTTTTCATCCAGCGTTTCCGGCAGGAAGAACATCGCGATCAGGAAGTTCACGAAGGCAAGCCCGGCGGCGAAATAGAACGGCACCCGCGGTCCGAACGTGCCGAGCAATCCGCCGAGCACCGGCCCGATGACGAAGCCGACGCCGAAGGCGATGCCGAGCAGGCCGAAATTCTTCGCCCGGTTCTCATCGTTCGATATGTCGGCGATGAAGGCCGATGTCGTCGAATAGCTGGCGCCCGAAATGCCGGCCAGCACGCGCCCGATGAACAGCATCGGGTAGGACCACGCGACCGCGCAGATCAGGTTGTCGATCGAGAAGGTCAGCACCGAGGCGAGCAGGATCGGCCGCCGTCCGAACCGATCGCTCAAGCCGCCCATGATCGGCGCGAAGAAAAACTGCATCGCCGCATAGACGAAGAACAGCCAGCCGCCTTCGATCGCCGCGCCGCTGATGCTGACCCCGGTCAATTCCCTGAGATAGGCCGGCAGCACCGGCATGATCATGCCGAAGCCGATGATGTCGAGCAGCAGCGTGGTGAAAACGAGCGCCAGGCCCCGCCTGGCGGTTTTGGGATCGATCATGACGGGTCAAGCTCCTCGGTCCGCCCCGGGGCCTGGGCGAACGCACCTTATAGGCGAGGCCGCAATAAGGAACAATGCGGGAACAAGCAGGAATGTTTGATCCTGACATCCCCTGACGGCGTGTTCGCCGTCAGGCTACCGGCGTGAATCGAGTGCTCAGATTGCACCGCTCATCGTATTGCAATCCGAAAGCTTGCCGCTCTTGTAGCCGCGCGCCAGCCAGGTCTGCCGCTGCTGCGAGGTGCCGTGGTTGAAGCTTTCCGGCACGACATAGCCCTGCATTTTCTTCTGCAGCGTGTCGTCGCCGATCTGCTTGGCGGCGTTGAGCGCGCTTTCGAAATCGCCCTGCTCCAATATGCCCTTCTGCCCGGTGTAGTGCGCCCAGACGCCGGCGAAGCAGTCGGCCTGCAACTCGATGCGCACCGACAGCTGGTTGGCATCGGCTTCGCTCATGCCTTGCCGCATCTGGTTGAACTTGCCCATGATGCCGGTGAGATTCTGCACGTGGTGACCGACCTCATGCGCGATCACATAGGCACGAGCAAACTCGCCGGAAGCGCCGAACTGCTGGTCGAGCTGCTGGAAGAAGGTCATGTCGAGATAGACCTTGTGATCGCCCGGACAATAGAACGGTCCGGCAGCCGCAGAGGCAAAGCCGCAGGCGGAGCGGACCTGGCCGGAAAACAGCACTAGCTTCGGGTCTTCATAGGTCAACCCCTGCGACTTGAAGATGCCGGTCCAGGTATCCTCGGTCTCGGCGAGCACGGTCGCCACGAACTGCTTCATCTCGTCATTGGCAGGGGCGGTCCCGCTGTCCTGGCCGCCGCTGTTGTCGGTGATCTGGCCACCGCCGCCGGGCAGCAGGCCGCCATCGCCACCGCCCAGGATCGTCGAGGGATCGAAGCCGAAATACCAGCCGGCGAGGACCACCAGGATGACGAGGAAGATGCTGCCGCCACCGCCGGCACGGCCGCCGATCGGGATGCGGAACTGGCCAGGGCTACCGCCGCCGATACCGCCACCGCCGCTGTCGCTGCGGTCGTCCTCGATATTGTCACTCTGACGACGGCCTTTCCAGAGCATGGCAACTCCCCGTGATGTAAACGTCCCCGTTGCTCCGGCAGGCCGGCTCAACCCAACAAACAATTATCCCAATGGTTGCACCAAGTCACAGTATTTTTCAGCGCCCGCGTGACGGCTTCAGAGCACTGGCCGTGACCGGCGAACGCCTGTAGCATCGCCGCAACGGGAGGGGCACGTGAGACTGAAGACGATCGGTCGATTCCTGTCGCTGCTCGCGACCCTGCTCTGTCTTGGCGTCATGGACGCCGACGCGGTGACGCTCGATTCCAGCGTTGCCGTCACCGATCCCGCCACCTTGCAGGCGCTGGAGCGTGACGGTCTTTCGATCAGTCGCCTGCTCGGGCCGGCACTCGGCCTTACCCGCGAGGTTGACAATCGCGGCCTGTTTTCGGTGCCGGCGCTGGCCACGGTGCGCGACACGGTCAAGCTCCAGATCGCCGAGGAGCCGAAGACCAGCCCCGATCCCTATGTCGCCGCCATGGCGAAATCGAAGGACACCAGCCAGAAATTCAATCCGAAATACATCGACGACGACGGCTCTACGCTCGACCTGACTGGCATCGTCAACCGCATGGACCGTGGCTATCTCGGCCACACCGAATGCGGTGAGATCAGGCTGATCTACCGCTTCCACTATTCGGTCGCGGAAAAGCCGGCCAAGGGCAAGCCAATCGGGGGGAAGACTGCGCAGCGCATTTCCTCGCGCCTGCCGTTGACCATGAGCCTGGTGTTCAACGCCAAGCCGAAGCAGGCGCAGGCCCGCGCCTCGAAGGATCTGCCTGATACCACCGATGTTTCCTGCGCCGACGTCGCCCGGCGCTGGCTGGCCGCCGGGCAAAAGGACCTGGCGCCCGAACAGCTTGCCGCCTGGCTGCGCTCCGACGAAGGCCCGTTGTCGGGTGCCATGCTGAATTCCTCGCAGGTCATGCGGCTCGAACTCAACATGCAGGTGCTGCGCCTGTCCGCCTCGACGCGGCGCGATTTCGGCGGCCACGCCGAGTATCTCCTGAAGATCTTCAAATGGGATCCGGCGACCTCGAGCTTCTACGAATCGAGGATGGAGAACCAGATCGATCGGGCGACGGTGCTGGCCGACAAGCCGGCCTTCGCCAAATGGCTGCTCACCGACCGCAACATCTACGACCTCGACCATGGCCGGCTGGTCATCGACGAAAAATTCCTGGCCAAAAGCGCCGTTTCGGTCGCGCCTGGAGGCCTCAGCCGCTCGCAGAACAACATCGCCTATGGGCTGGTCGACGATGCCGATATCGACAAGGCGCTGAAGGACTATGTCACTCGGGGCAATACGCTCGCCACCATCAAGTCCGTGGCCGGCTTCGAGCTGCGGCTGAACGAGATGAGCTGTACCGGCTGCCACCAGACGCATGGCATTGCCGGCTTCCACTACACCGGCGCCGACCCGGCCAGCGAGCCGCGCCGCAACGCCGTCTTCGTGCCTGGTTCGGCCGTCTTCTTCGCCGACCTGCCGCGCCGCCGCGCCATTGTCGAGCAGTTCGCCGCCGGCGGTCATCCGGATTTCACCAGAGGTTTCGCCGCCCGTCCCGACCAGAAATATGCCAAGGCGCTGAAGGGCACCGACCTCTACAATGGCTGGGGCTCGATCTGCTATAGCGGTAAGGACGCAAGCTTCGAGGACTGGACCTGCGGCGCCGGCCTGCGCTGCGCCGGCGTCCACGAAAGCTCCATCCACCCGGGTTTCGGCACCTGCGTCAGCGAGAAGGGCACCGCGGTCGGCGACCCCGTCGAGTTCGGCGAGATCAAGATGTCGACATGGGGCAGCGACCAGTATTGCCGTCTGTCGCCGGCCACCGCCAAGGCATGCGCCATCGACCCCGCACGCGACAAGAAACCGGTGGTGAAGCTCGCCGGTTATGGCGCGGCGCGTCAGCGCTACGACAACCCGCAGCAGAAGACCGGCGGCTTTCCCGGCGGCATGCTGCGCAAGGCGACCTGCGACAAGCTTCCCGACGAGGCCACCTGCGGCCGGCTGGCCAAGACCGGCTTCAACGACTGCATCGCCGCGGGCAAGGATCACAAATTCTGCACCAGGGAGTTCACCAAGACCGCCGGCCTGCGCGCCTGCGACAAGGCGCATCCCTGCCGCGAGGACTATATCTGCACCGCCGGCTATGACGACCTGGCCGAAGCCAAGCCCGGCGAAGGCACCTGCATTCCGCCCTATTTCATCTTCCAGTTCCGCGTCGACGGCCATCCCAGAAGCTGGGTGCAGGATGTTCGCGAGTGAACCAACCCTGCATCGCGCAACGGACTTACCCCTTCTGCTTGGCGCCGGCGCTCTTGCCGTCCGAGCTTTTCGAACGCTCCTCGAAACGCGCCGCGCCCTTCTTCAGGGGGTGACCGGTCTCGGCCTCGGTCTTGCGCTCGTCCTTCGCAGCCGCCTGCTTCAATCCGCTGGCCGCCTGCTTGCCCTTCGCCGTCGGTGCCTGTTCAATGCCCATCGCTTCCTCCTTTGGCGCGCGACATCGCGCGGTCCCAGGAGCAACGTGCATGACATCGGACGGTTCCGGCGGCTCGGGGAGCGGCTGGCGCGGCTCAGCGCGCCGTCATTGCCTTGCGGAACGCTTCCAGCGTCTCGGCGCTGACATGGTGCTCGATGCCTTCGGCATCGATGCGCGCCGTCTCCGCGCTGACGCCGAGCGAGCGCAGGAAAGCTTCCACAGTCTGGTGGCGGATGCGGCTTTCCTCGGCGACCTTGCGGCCGGCCTCTGTCAGGAACACGCCGCGATAGGGTTTTCTCGACACCAGTCCGTCGGCGCACAGCCGCGTCAGCATCTTGGCCACCGTCGGCTGGGCGACGCCGAGTCGTGCGGCGATATCGACCTGGCGCGCCTCGTTGCCGTCCTCGATCAGATCGGCGATCAGCTCGACATAATCCTCGACCAGCGCGCTGCGGCGCGCTTGGCGCTGCTGCCGGAATCCTTCCGAATGGACGTCGGCGTCAGGCAGTGGCTCGCGCGGGACCGGTCTGTTCTTCAGCGCCAATGCGCGCTCCTCCTCGGGAGTTTAGCCGTTGCTGCTTTATAGCACGGGCTCTGATTCTTCAGGCCGTTTATTTGCATTCCCCCCTAGCCGCAACCGGCGTTCCCAATTGCCTCTGTCACCAGCGCTTCGAGGTATCGGATAAAAAGCACATACAATGAAATATAGCATATTGCATAATGTTGAGCCATGGCATAGGTTATGGACATTCCCGAACGTCTCGGAAAGCCTGTCCATGTCAGAAGCAGAAGCCACAGCCTCCCGTTCCGCATGGCACTTCGCCAGGCGCGACGAGGACGACCAGCCCAGCCTGCGCGAGGTCAATTCTTCGATCGCCGTGCCGAGTTCGGGCGTCTGGTTCCGCCGCCTGTTCGCCTTCATGGGCCCCGGCTACATGGTTTCGGTCGGCTATATGGACCCCGGCAACTGGGCCACCGACCTCGCCGGCGGCGCGCAGTTCGGCTACACGCTTCTGTTCGTCATCATGCTGTCCAACCTGATGGCGATCCTGCTGCAGGCGCTGGCCGCGCGGCTCGGCATCGCCACCGGCCGCGACCTCGCCCAGGCCTGCCGCGCCTACTACCCGCGCCCGGTCAATTTCGTGCTGTGGATCGCCTGCGAGCTCGCCATCATCGCCTGCGATCTCGCCGAAGTCATCGGCACCGCGATCGCGCTGCAGCTGCTGTTTGGGATTCCGCTGATCGGCGGCGCTGTGCTGACGGCGCTCGACGCCTTCCTGGTGCTGCTTTTGATGAACAAGGGCTTCCGCTATCTCGAAGCCTTCGTCATTGCACTGCTGATCATCATCTTCAGCTGCTTCGCCATCCAGATCTTCGTCGCCGCGCCGCCGGCCGGCACGATCCTGCATGCGATGTTCGTGCCGTCCTCCGATATCGTCACCAACCCCGCGATGCTCTACATCGCCATCGGCATCATCGGCGCCACGGTGATGCCGCACAACCTCTATTTGCACTCCTCGATCGTGCAGACACGTGCCTATGAGCGCACCGAGAAGGGCAAGCGCGAGGCCATCAAATGGGCGACGACGGACTCCACCATCGCCCTGATGCTGGCTTTGTTCGTCAATGCCGCGATCCTGATCGTCTCGGCGGTCGCCTTCCACGAGACCGGCCATCACGACGTCGCGGAGATCGGCCAGGCCTTCGAACTGCTGTCGCCGCTGCTCGGCCTCGGCATCGCCTCCATCCTGTTTGCCGTGGCGCTGCTGGCGTCGGGCCTGAACTCGACGGTGACGGCGACGCTCGCCGGCCAGATCATCATGGAAGGGTTCCTGCGCCTGCGCATCCCCAACTGGGCGCGCCGGCTTTTGACCCGCGGCCTCGCCATCATCCCGGTGGTGGTCGTCACCGCGCTCTACGGCGAAAAGGGCACCGGCCAGTTGCTGGTGTTCAGCCAGGTGATCCTGTCGATGCAGCTGCCCTTCGCGGTGGTGCCGCTGGTGCAGTTCGTTTCCGACAAGAAGAAGATGGGCAATCTCGCCATTCCGCGCGGCGTCGCAGCCCTTGCCTGGGTGGTCGCGGCGATCATCCTGGTGCTGAACTTCAAGCTGCTCTACGACACGATGTTCGGCGGCGGCTGAGGTCTCACCGGCAGTTCGCACGTTCCTGAGCATGATCCGCGACAGATCGCCGGCCCGCGCTATCTTCCGTATTGGCATGAGCAATATCGAGGACATCAGGAAATTCTACGCGCGGCTGATGGCGGCCAATGCCGCCTCGCCAGACCCGCGCCTGGAAGAGGTGTTCGCCGAGGTGCCGCGCGAAGTCTTTCTTGGCCCAGGGCCGTGGACGATCATCGCCGGCAACGGCAAGGTCACGACGCCGAGCGCCGACCCGGCGCACCTCTACCAGAACGTGCTGGTGGTGCTCGATGCCGACAAGGGCATCAACAATGGCGAGCCGTTCCTGCACGCCATGTGGATCGGAAAGCTGGCGCCGAAACCCGGCGAGGCCGTTTCTCATATCGGCGCTGGTACCGGCTACTACACAGCCTTGCTGGCCAGGCTGGTTTCACCTGACGGCACCGTCACCGCGTTCGAACTCGACGGCAGGCTGGCCGATCTGGGACGCAAAAATCTCGAAGCCTGTGGCAATGCGACCGTCATCCATGGCGATGCCGTGACCACGCCCTTGCCGCCATCCGATATCATCTATGTCAACGCCGGCGTCGTCGCCCCTCCGGCCGGATGGCTGGAGGCGTTGCGCCCAGGCGGCCGCATGATCTTTCCCTGGCGCCCGGCCGAGCGCGTACCGCTGGCCGTGATGGTGACCCGTACCGACAGGGGCTTCGCCTGCGATCCCTTCATGCGCTCCTGGTTCATCCCATGCTTCGGCGCCTCGGTGGCGGAGCTTGCCACAAAAATTCCGACCCGCGACGAGGCGACGCGCAGCCGCTCGATCTGGCTGACCAGCGACAGGACACCGGACCGCACCGCCACCGCGATCTTCAGCGACGTCTGGTTCTCGTCGAAAGGTCTCGAAGCGGCACCGCGCGCCCGGAAATGACGGAGGGCCGCCAGGAATTTCGCGTGCCCTGTCGGATTGGCCGCCGATCGCCCGTCCTTGGGGCTGGAATCCGGCCACGACGGCATGGATTGGAGAAACGGGAGCATTCGAATGAGAAAGATCATCGCAGCCACCTTCGTCAGCCTCGACGGTGTCATGCAGGCGCCCGGCGGTCCGGAAGAAGATCCGGTCGGCGGCTTCAAGTTCGGCGGCTGGACCTTCCACTACTTTGACGAGGTGGGGGGCGCGGCGATGGATGAACTCTTCTCCAAGCCCTTTGCCCTGCTGCTCGGCCGCAGAACCTACGACATCTTCGCCGCGTACTGGCCGTATCAGAAGGATCCGATCGCGGACGCCTTCAACCCCGCAACCAAATATGTGGCGACCCACCGGCCGGACACTTTGACCTGGCAGAACACGCAATGGCTTGGGGAAGATATCGTCGCCACGGTGCGCGGCCTCAGCCAGGAGGATGGACCTGACCTGCTCATCCAGGGATCTGGCAATCTGATCCAGACGCTACTCGCCAACGGGCTGGTCGACGAGATCCGGCTGATGACCTTCCCGCTGTTGCTGGGCAAGGGCAAGCGCCTGTTCGGCGATGACGCGATGCCGGCCGCCTTCAAGCTCGCCAAATCGCAGGCCACCAGCACCGGCGTCATCATCGCCACCTACGAGCGCGCGGGCGAGATCGAGGTCGGCTCGTTTGTCACGGGAGAGCCGTCCGAAGCGGAGCTCGAGCGGCGGAAGAACTGGAAGTAGCGGGACGGCCCTGGCACCTTTCCTCTCTACTGAGGAGACCAAGGTCTGCTTGTCTCAAGCCGCAACCTGCCGCCGCGCCAACCCATCGCGGATGTACCGTGCAAACTCCTGCGCCGCCGGGCCGACGCCATGCCTTGGCAGATGCAGGTTGATGGCAAAATTGGGCAGCGGCGGCAGGCCCGACTCGAACGGCAGGATGTCGAGGTCCGGAGGCACGGTCGAGGCGAGCCAGGCGGTGACGGCGAGGTCCGATCGCACCGTGGCCGTCGTCGCGTCGATATTGCCGTTCTCGAACACGGTGCGCCATTCCAGCCCATGTTCGTTGAGCGCCGAAAGCACCGCCGGGCGGAAAGCGCAGGTGTCGGCGACGATCGAAACCGGCAGCGGCCGCTTGGCGCGGGCAACGCCACCCTTAGCGCCGACCCAGACCAGCCGGTCGACGGCAAGGCATTCGCCCGCCGTGGGTCCGACCCGCTCCTCGATTACCGCAAGGTCGATGGTTCCTCCCGCAAGGGCCGTGGCCAGTTCTGGCGACGAGGCGCAGACCAGCGAAATCTCGACCTGCGGATAGGTCTCGGCATAGGCCTTCAGCACCGGCGCCAGCAAGGTGCCGACGAGATCGTAGGGCACGCCGAGCCGCACCTGGCCGGCGACAGCACTTCCCGCCATCTCGGCCCAGATCTCGTCGTTGAGGTTGAGCAGGCGCTTGGCCTTGTCGAACAGCCGCTCGCCGGAGCGCGTCAGGCGCAGGCCGCGCCGGTCGCGCTCGAAGAGGCTGCAGCCGAGCGTGTCCTCCAGCCGCTTGACCTGCTGGCTGACGGCGCCCTGTGTCAGATGCAGCGCATTGGCCGCCGCCGTCATGCTCGCCTTGTCGGCCACGGTGACGAAGGTGCGCACCAGCGCGGTATCGAGATTGCGGATCATCCCAGCATTATAAACGCTAATGTCATGCATCGCAAACATTGCATTTACTGATATAAGTTCAAGCCTACCATGGAGCCTCCGACGAAGGACGCCCCATGCTCCAGCCCATACTGCCGCTCGTCCTGTTTGCCTTCGTGGCCACCGCCACGCCGGGCATCGCCACCACCTTGTCGACCGCCTCGGGTGCGCAGTTCGGCTTTCGCCGGTCGGTTCCGCTGATGATCGGCAGCGCCGCCGGCCTCGCCACGGTGACCGCGGCCGCCGCCGCCGGCCTTGCCGGCCTGCTGCTTGCGGTGCCCTCGCTGCAATTGGCGATGAAGGTGATCGGCTCGCTCTATCTCCTGTGGCTGGCGCTCAAGATCGGCCGCGCCGGGCCACCCAATCTCGATGTGACGATGGCCAGGCCGAACAGCTTCCTTGGCGGCGCCGGCATCCAGTGGATGAACCCAAAGGGTTGGGCGATGGGACTGGGCGCGGCGGCCTCCTTTGCAGCCCTTGCCGATGGGCCTGGACAACTCGCCTTGCTGCTCGGCTCGACCTTCGGCCTCGCCGCCGCCATCTCGCTGTCCGTCTGGTGCGTCGCCGGCATGGTATTGGCCCGGCTGCTCAAGACCGAATGGCAATGGCGCGCGCTCAACATCGTGCTGGCCCTGGTGCTGGCCGCCTCGATCATTCCGATGTGGCGGCCGGCTTGAGGTACGGATTGGTTCTGGAAGGTCTGCGCCAGTACCCCCACCCGGACCTGCGGTCCGACCTCCCCACAAGGGGGAGGTGGGGCGTCCAGCTCTTCCGCTCCACAACACCGCTGTTGTATGGGCAAACAAGGCGCTTCTCACCTTACCCCTTGTGGGGAGGGTCGCTGCGAAGCAGCGGGGTGGGGGTGCGGCTTTTGCAAGCAAAACAGCGT